>NC_007799.1:300000-600000 GCF_000013145.1 Ehrlichia chaffeensis str. Arkansas | reverse complement strand
GCACAAACCTAATGAGTAATAGTATAGACAGCTCAGGTAATGCAAAAGATTCTATATTAGATATAAATAGTAATACAAAAGAAGCATATGTCTTTATTAAATCTTCTAATATCGGAAGTTTACAAGTAGGATTGACAAGTCCTGTTTCACAAAAAATGAAACTTTCATCTTCAGATATATCAGTAGCTTCAGGTGGTGTTACTGGAAGTTGGTTACAATATGTTAATCTAAGAACTGACAATTCTAATTTTTCCTATGGACACAATAAAGAAGATACTGTTTTATTCACACCAGGTCTATATATTGCTTATCACGGATCTGCTATTCCAGTAGTTAGTTATTATTCTCCACAAATTAAGGGAATAAAGCTTGGGTTAAGCTATATTCCAAAAGATAAGATTCAGGATATTGCAAACAATATCAAATCCCATGTGTATAAAAATATTGTTAGTGTAGGAGTCAAATATCAAAATCAGTTATCATCTGGTATTGGTTATTCTATATCAGGAGTTGTTGAACATGCTGTAAATGATCTGTTACCTGCTAGTAATCAGCAGCAACAGGTTCAATATAATAATTTACTATCTTATAATGCTGGTTTTTCACTAAAATATAATAATATTACTTTTATAGGATCGTATGGTAATCTTGGTAATTCTGGTAAAAAGGAAATTTCTGTACAATCTAATCATTATAAAATAATTGATAGTGAATTTTATGATTTAGGTTTAAAGATTGAAAATGATTTGTTTAATGTTGGCCTCAGTTACTTCTATGGAGGTAAAAAGGTAAACCTTAAGACTTCTCCTGAAAATTATGCAAAACATGCATTATCAGCATGTGCATTAGGTATAGAGAAGATATTACGTAATAATATGATTCTTTATGCTGATATTGTATTTTTCGATGTTGACAGAACTGATACTAATAAATCTGGCTATATTGGATTGATAGGAGCAAAACTAAGTTTCTAACAGAAAAAAACACGATTGATTTATATAAAATAACATATTAAAAGGTGTTTTTCAATATATGTTCATTCTATACCACTTCCAAACCAATTTTTATCTGATATACAAATAAATCTAGTATTCATATGTACAGCTGGTACAAATGGAGAGCACATATGCGCAACAATAGAAATTCCGCTTGCCCAAAATTTTTTGTCTTTTCCTAGTATCACCAAAATATATCTTATTTAAGTGTACAGCAAAAGTTAGAGTACAAGTTTTTCTACATTTTGCAGTTAAGTATTTATATTACAGGAAGATTTTTATATAACTTTACTATAATTATCAATTTTATAATAAAATTTTAACACTAAGGTGGTTATTAATCATAATATTGCATTCCATAAATAATTCTTTACAGAATTATAAATTACTTATATTTATGTTGAATAATATCTTATTAGTTTTTTTAATATTTTCTTTTTTATAAGAGTATACTTTTACTGTATCACAATTTAGTGTTTTTTTTAAGTTTATGAAAGCAAAACAAAAAAGAGCAGTTGACTGGTTTAAGACATTACAAAATCAGCTCTTATCTGAGTTTATATCAATAGAGAAACAGTTTTCATCTTTTATACCACAAGTAGATCATAAGCATTGGGAAAGACCTGGAGGTGGAGGAGGGCATTCTATAGTGATATATGGTAAGGTTTTTGAAAAAGCCGGAATAAATGTTTCAGAAGTATATGGAGATATGGAACAAAATCATGAATTATCTCATGCTGTAAATCCTTCTGAGTTATCTAATACTTTTATAGGAAAAGACAAAAAATTTTGGGCAAGCGGAATTTCTGTTGTTGCGCATATGTGCTCTCCATTTGTACCAGCTGTACATATGAATACTAGATTTATTTGTATATCAGATAAAAATTGGTTTGGAGGTGGTATAGATTTGACTCCTACATATGAAAACAAAAAAGACCAAGAACTTTTCCATAGTAATCTACGTGAAATGTGTGACCAGTACGATAAGAGCTATTATCAGAAGTTTAAGCAACAATGCGATGAGTATTTCTTTTTACATCATAGGAAGGAGCCACGTGGTATAGGTGGTATATTTTATGATAATATAAATTCAGGAAATTGGGAAGCTGACTTTCAATATACTCAGGCAGTAGGTAAGTTTTTATTAGATATCTACCCAATTATCGTAAAGAGAAATCTACATACACCATGGACTGCAGAAGAGCGCGAGTATCAGTTAGTTAAGCGTGGAAGATATGTAGAATTTAATTTAATTTACGATAGAGGTACAAGATTTGGTTTACTGACAAATGGTAACTCTGATGCAATCATGATGTCCATGCCTCCTATAGTCAAATGGAAATAGTTTTTATTATATAAAAATCAAAATAACCCATCTCATTCTGATGATTATGAATAGGTGTACTTTCATGATACACACTTTTATTACATCATTTTTAATATTAGTAATAAGTATTTACTTTTCAACGTGATATTCACTAAATTTAAACCGTTGACTAAAAGTTAAATAAGATATCTTTTTAATTCCTTTATATTTTTAATTATAATGTCAGTGAAAAATTACTAAAATATACAAAAACAAAAAGTTAGATTAATATCCTAATGCAATTAATCTATCATTAAATATGAGAAGAGTAATGACATGATCAATAAAGAAACTATATGAAATTGTTGGTTATTTAAAAACATATATTTCTAAAAATCAATACATATAACTTGATCAATTGGAAGGTGAATTACATAAATCTGTACAGTAATAAAAAAAAAATCGAATTTTACTAATTAACAATTTTTTAAAAATTAAATACTATTAAGCAGTAACAATACTAACTATAACAACCTGAAAAATAAACATTTAACTTAACAATACTAATTAAGTAGAAAAGACAATACACTTATAATAAATTTTTTTATCCAATGCATCACTATATATGCATAATATCTTCTTACATTGCAAGGGAATATGCACCTTCTATAGAAATAAACATTAATATAAAATCTGATATTTTTAATTTTTCTATATTTTGGTATTTTTATTTGATAGTACATTAACATGTACCCTTATAGATTATAAATTGTTTGAGAAGGGCATTTTTGATTCCTATGATTTTGTTGCAAAATATTTTTCATAGTGAATTAAAGATATTTTCAAATTCTATTTTTTACAATATCTTCTGGAGGGTTTTTCTTCCCAACCGAAATATAATATTTGCCCATATCAAGCCACATCTATGAATCCTGATCTACTTTTAGCAAGAAACATCTCTCTTTTGAGTTTATCTATTAATACATAATGCCCCACCAAGCAGATCTTCCATTATCTTTTCCACGTACGAGAAAAATGGGCAATCTAGCCTACTTTTCAATAATTAAGTGTTTGTTTTCTGTGGTAAATTAGTAATTAGCATCTGGTTGTTGTTTATTACCTTCATTACTATCTTGTAAAGCGATACTGGTGCCATGCAAGACATAATCTTGATTTTCCCTAAACCAGAATTCTAATATTTGTTCTAATATCGTTCTTCCCCAATCTCGTTGAATTTCAACATTTTCCTAGTGTGAAAAGTATCTTTACCACCTTACTACAAATATAAAAAATCTAAATGTAGATTGTAAAGGCTACAAAAAAATAGAGCAAGACAAGAAATGACATTATTATTGGATTAAGGTGTTTTAATTCGAACAGTTTTGAATTCAGTTATAATATACATAACTGTTTTTTATAGATTCTAACAACTGATCCTGAGATTCATAGAATAATGCATTTCGGAATTGATGCTTAAACCATGTATATTGACGTTTAGCATAATTCCTAGTATTTTTTTGAGCTATTTCTATTGCTTGATCAATACTGATTTTATTTTGTAAATATTGAATTATTTCTGGCACACCGTGTGCTTTCATTGCAGGAAAATGTGCAGGTATATTCAGTGAAAGCAAATTTTCTATTTCTTCTATTACAGATGTATTGATCATATTAATAAAACGTTCGTTTATTTTTTTATATATTTCGCTTCGTGGTGGCATAAGAATACAAAGCTTAAAATTCTTAAATATAGGTTCACGAGGTGCATTTTCCTTCCATACAAATATGGAAATTCCTGTTTGTTCTATGACTTCATATGCTCTTAATAATTGATGTGAATTGTTTTTATGTAAACATTTTGCTATAGGATCTTTATCTATTAATAATGCATAAAACTCTTTTTTCCCTAGAGTTTTAAATAGCCTTCTTGTTTCATTCCTTACACTATCTTCTATCTTAGGAATTTGCGATAAGCCATATATTAGACTATTGATATACATTCCACTACCTCCAGTTATAACTGGAAACTTTTTTTGTTGTATAATGGATGATATTTCATCCTTTAAATCTTCTATCCATAATCCTACAGAATATTGTTGTGTTACTGATACATATCCATATAATTTGTGTTCTACAGAAGTATCATTCAAATTCGGTTGATCTGTAATTATAGGGATTTCTCGATATATTTGCTTTGAATCACAATTCACAATAATTCCATTATTATCTTGCGCTATTTTCATAGATATCTTAGACTTTCCTGATGCTGTAGGTCCAGTAATGATTAATATATTATTCATGTTAATTATGCATAATTAAGTTAACTTATATTGTATGTATAAAATATATCATATAGTATTATAAACTGGTTATTTTACAATACATGATTTTATCAAGGTAGGTGTAAGTAGATGGGTGATGAAACAAATAAAGATTCAAAATTTACTAAGCAGTTTGCTGCTAATAGAAAAGGTAATGCTGCAAGTTTTAGTGAAAAGTATAAAAATCCTAATGCTTTGCCTAATAAATCAGCAAAATTCTCTAGTATATTACAAGATAAGCCTGAAAAAGAAGTGCCTTTTTCCGATTCAAAAAACTTGTTAAGAAAAAGCAAATTAAACAACAAAAACTTTGCAGAATCTACTAAGAAGAGTAGACTAGATTGCCTATTTCTCGTACGTGGAAAAGATAATGGAAGAGCTGCTTGGCATTATGTATTGGTAGATAAACCCAAAAGAGAGATGTTTCTTGCTAAAAGTAGGTCAGGCTCCATAGATGTGGCTTTATATGGGCAAATATTATATTCCGGTTGGGGAGAAAATCCTCCAGAAGATATTGTGAAAAAAATAGAAGATGAGTTTGGTGCTTAATTAGTATATATCTTTACTTTACTAAATATTTTGATAAATTCTTGCTATAGGTGTTTACTAGAATTTATTACTAAAAAGAAAGGGTTTTGTTCAGATGAAAAAGGTAGCAGTTGTAGGTTTCCAAAAAATCAATAGTAGTAGTCTCATCAGCTACATGGTTAAGCATAACATTTCAGTAATTTTGATAATCCTAGACGAAGCTGATTATAACTTTCAAAACCAGGAAGATCATGTTTTAGTAAATAGTGTCAGTTTAAATGGCAATTTATCATGTCTTAAAGATGTAGAATGGATTATTAATATTACCTCTGAAAAATCAGGAGAAGATTATAATCTAATATATAACACATACAACAAAATATTACCCCATGTGAGCAATAATGTTATCATATCGGCTACTTCAAATTTTTTTTTAGATGTTGTTAGCAAAATACCGCACAACACATTTTGTCATTTCCTAATAGTATCCTTCTTTTATTATGCTAATACAGTCAAATTAATAGAATGTGCTTACTATAATAGTTTAGAAAATAAAGGCATTGAAATATTAAGCAATAGTTTCTCTAATGTAATTACATGCAGTAACATTTCAGGGCTTATATTGGATAGAATACTATCATTCTGGTCCATGATTTTGCTAATAGGAACTTATACATTCAATATTAATATAGAAGATGCAGATTCTATTATAACGAATAAATACATGGGAATACCTAATGGGGCATTCAATTTACTAGATGAAATAGGTCTAGACAATTTCATACTTACAGTAAAACATTTAATAAACAGTTTACCCAGTAATGATCACTTACATAAATTATATAACGCCATACCTAGAGTAGTACTACAAATGATTTCCGATGGATACACTGGCTCTACAAGCAAAATTGGTGGATTTTACCGTTTTTATGAGTTATATGGTGGCAATAGTAATCAGGTTATAGATTTACATACTGGACTATATAGAAAAGCATACATTATTAATCATGACTTTAAAAACATTCAAGATCTATTTGATATTCACGATAAATATGGGCAATTCATGTGGTATGTATGGTCTAATACTTTAATCTATATTTCATCTTTAATTCCTGAATTATCTTCGATATCAGCCATTGATAAAGCCATGAAGTTAGCATGTGACTGGAAATATGGTCCATTTGAAATTGTGGATTTATTAAATGATGCTATTGAGAATAAACTTTCTGACTCTACTGGAGATGACAATTTGCCACAAATCTTGTCCTTCAAAAAAAGAATGTATAACAATAAAAAACAGTGTCTTAATATAAACGGAACATATACTTAAGATTTTTTGTTTTTTTTTAACATAACCACGTATAAGATAAGATACAATATTATATAAATAATTGAATTTTATGCACGATATAGATTTTATAAAACAGAATCCAGAATTATTTGATAATGCAATGCAAGTACGAAATTCTGAAAAAGTTGCAAAAAAAATTATAGAATTAGATGTTAAGAAAAGACATTTATTAACACAACTATACTCTTTACAGAAAGAACGTAATCAAATCACTCAAGAGATTGAAAAGTTAAAAAAAAATAATCTTCAGTGCAACATACAAATAGAATTATCAAAAAATGTAACAAGTAAAATAAACGATATTAACAATATGATAAAAGAAGATTCTCAATTAGTTAATCTTCTCAATATGTTACCGAATATACCAGATGAAAGAGTACCTATTGGGAAAGACGAAAACAGTAATGTTGAATTGAGAAGACATGGGAATAAAACAAGCTTTGATTTTCCAATAAAGACTCATTATGAATTAGGGGAAAATCTAAATTTAATGGATTTCAAACAAGCCGCAAAACTTTCTGGATCAAGATTTGTAATACTCAAAAATCAGCTTGCACAATTAGATCGTGCTTTATCTAATTTTATGCTAGATATTCATACTAAAGAATTTGGTTATTCAGAAATATCTCATCCAATATTAGTTCATGAATCTGCTATGTATGGAGTAGGACAATTACCAAAATTTGCAGATGATTCCTTTAAAACAACAGAAAATTTTAGACTTATACCAACAAGTGAAGTAGCACTTACCAATTTGGTATCAAATATGAATATTAATGGATGTGATTTACCTCTAAGATTTACTGCTTGTTCTCCATGTTTTAGATCAGAAGCAGGAAGTGCTGGTAGAGATACAAGAGGCATGATGAGACAACATCAATTTAATAAAGTAGAATTAGTTAGCATTGTAACTGAAGAACAATCAGCACCAGAATTAGAAAGAATGACACAAATTGCTGAAGAAATTCTCAAGAGATTAGAATTACCATATAGAGTAATGATGTTGTGTACTGGAGATATGGGTTTTTCAGCAAGTATAACATACGATATTGAAGTATGGATACCAAGTCAGAATCAATACAGAGAAATTTCTAGTTGTTCAAATTGTAAAGCTTTTCAAGCACGTAGAATGAATACTAAATATACTACTATAATTAATAATGTTAAAGTAAGTAAATTTGTACATACATTAAACGGTTCTGCTTTAGCAATAGGAAGAACTATTATTGCAATTTTAGAAAACTACCAAAATAGAGATGGTTCTATAACAATACCGCATATTTTAAGAAAATATATGGATAATCAAGAAGTTATCAAATAATTTTAATAATTTATATATGAAATTCATACAGTACTGAGGTAATATTAATAATCCATCATACATCTTTAAGACATGATAAATTGCAATGTAAACTGACACTATTTACTAAAATGTGATCTTCCTGGTTTTAAGAGTTATAATCAGCTTCGTCTAGGATTAATCAAGATTGCTAAAACGTTATGCTTAACCATATAGATGATTAATTTTCTACCTTTTTTATCTGAATAAAATCCTTTTTTCTAGTAATAAATTCTAGTATACATCTATAGCAAGAATTTATCAAAAATGAATGTTCTATTAAGAATAAACTTTTTGACTCTATTGGATTGACAATTTGCTACAAATTTTATCCATTAAAAAAGAATGTATAATAATAAAAAACAGTGCCTTAATATAAACGGATAGTAATATTTTGCAAAAACTTATTTTGAGAAAAACTTTGATAGTTCTAATTAACATAAAGCATATAATCTTTTTTGTAATAGTTGTTGTGATATATGTTCAGTATGGATATCAATAATTCAAGAATTCCTGTTTATTTTGTCTGATGTTATTCAATTATTTATTAATTGTGTAGTATGTCGTGCAATAGTACTTGTTATTATTTTTGTACAGAAGAATAAATTATTTTGGTAAGTACATTTTAATTTCTAATATTTAGTAGCTATTTTTAGTGCGATTTAGTATTAGTTATTATATGTGCTTAAAAAAAAAATAATAATATAACTTGAGTTATTACTGAATATCTTGCTAACCGCTTTTCTATTATATCTTTTATATCTAAATTAGCTTTTTTAGTATTTGCTGTATTAGATTTCCTGTATACTATACAAAGAAGTGAAACATATAATTACAATCTAATTTGTATTTCTTTTATTTTTTATGAGAAAAGACAAGCAATATACGGCAAGTTTTAAGCAACATAAGAACTGTTTTTTATCATGTTATATAAAAGAATCATCAACTTTCTATTTTCCTCAATCTAGAATTACAGATTATAGGATAAATCCTACATTATATAAAGAAGAATTCTATGAACAGCAAAAACAATTATCTAAATTAAGCATAAATTAAAATTATCCTTAATCCAACCTTTTTCTAATAGAGTTGACATTCCATATAGCTATTTTTAAAGTCATTGTGATCTCTAAAAACTACTTATCAAATTAAGTCAAATACTTACCATACTTCTGAAATTAAAATTAACATATTTACTAAAATAGCTTATATATTAAGATACATACTAAAAATAGTTCATTGATCATTTATTCCAATTTTCTTACCTTTTTTTATCAACGCATCATATTCTTTATGTACTATCTGAGTAATGCATACATCTGACCATACATTAATTGCAGTTTCAAACATATCTATTATTGTATATACAGGCAATATAACTCCCATGATACTCAAAGGCACTTTCATTGACATGAGATAACTCATAGCCATAAAGTAGCACCCCATTGGAACCCCTGCATTACCAATAGCTGCTCCAGTAGCTAGGAACACCCACAAAAACATCTCACCAATAGAAAATGTGTATCCGTTAACTTCTGATACAAAAAATACTGTGATTAATATGAAAGCAGCACATGCATTCATATTAATAGTTGTACAAACTGGCAGTATAAAAGATGATATCTTTTTTGGAATATTTAAGTAATCTTGTGTGCAACGAAGAGTTGTTGGTAGAGTAGCTGTAGAAGATTTTGAAAAGAAAGCTATGGTTAAAGCTGGCAAAACACCGCGAAATGTTTTTATAACAGGAATCTTCTTTAATTTTAGTAACAGAGGCAGTATTATACATGCTTGTATGAAATTTGCTATCATGATACATAACAGATATTTTAAAACATTTGATATGTTATATCCTTCCTTCATGTTATATAACAGTACAGTAATAAATGACCATAATGCTATGGGCATTAGCTTTAATATAAGCTTTGCTATTTCTAAAAATGTATCGAAGAGGGCATCAAAAACTTTATGAAGCAATTCGCGTTTATTTTTATCAGGCAATAATAGCAGTGCTCCTCCTATAAGGAATGCAAGTATGACACACCCAATTACATTATTATCTAGAAATACCTTAATGAAGTTATAAGGTAATATAGACATTAAATACGATAAATAATCTGGAGTATTGCTAATATGCTTATTGGTACTCAATATGTTATATATAAGTTCTTTTTTTGATGGATCAATTAATAGGTATGTGATAAGACCTACAGTAGCTGCAATCACTGTAGTAGATATAGTATAAAATATGGTTTTTCTTATTAAAGTTTTAATTTCTGTCAAATTTGCCAATCCAGAAATTGTCGATGTAATAGAAAAAAATACTACTGGTAAGCTAATTAGTTTGAGTAAGTTAATAAAAATATCTCCCAACGCTTTAGCCAATTCAGTTATCCATGATTGATTTATATAATATGAAATTACTGCAAGAATTATGGGAACAAAGATTTTTAAAACAAATTTATACATCACAAAATAATACAAAAATACATATATAATTTAATATACATCAACATATGATAATAGATACTTTTTTGTTCAAAACTTTTATCAATAAAAATTACATAATTATTATTATGGAAAATAAATAGATAAAAAGTTATAAATTGTAATTTACTAGATTCAAACTTCTTTGGGGAAAATTCAAATAATTCAAAAATTTAATTTTAAAATCTTACAAATACTATCCTATAACGCAGTAAATCCAGATTCATCAGTATATCAGGAAGTAACCTAAGCAATAGCAACATGGAAGTATCAAATATTTCCTTATTTCCTTGCTAATTTTTATAATGCTAATTTAAGCAATACAAACATGCATCTTGTAAATGATGCTCATTAAAGATACAAACCTTAATAATACAAATTTACATAAAGTTCGTATGAGTGTGATGCAACTCTAATTGGAGTAAATTTAATCATAGTTATAATGAAAGCCTATGTCTTGTCTTATAAGCTTTAATCGACTTTAATCTAGTTTTTTATAGTCGTGTACAAGAAACTCTAATGGCATAATTCCTGATATAGCCATTTTAATACTAGATAAAGAAAAGGTTACCAGTACTTTATAAGATTGAACATGTGATATTACACCATTTATCGCAATTTGTTTTTTAAAAGTAACAATGGCATTATTTGAAGAAGTAAAATCTTTTGATAAAAGCTTCACATTATGAATTGTTGTTTCAATTGATATTGCATTATATTTTGAATTATCAATATAATGATGGGAAGCTATCATTTCTTTAAATGCTAAATATATTTTTCTTGAAGAATTATTCTTTATGAAATTGAATTGACTATCCAAATCATTGTATAGATATGATTCATATTTTTTTACATACTGTGCAACAAGGTATTGTGATAACAATGTCTCTTCACTGTCTTCATTATTGGTACTCAACTTTTTTATTACAGAAAACTCATCTGTGTAATGATCTGTATATTTGGTAAAGGAAAAATTTGTTTTTAATGGAAAATATGAAAATATATCAAGTATTAGTATTAGTAATATAGAAGATAAAAAAAGTGATATTACAAACAACCAAGCTCTTTCAGTAATACATAATAAATAACGACCACAATACCAGTTTAATGCATCTTGAAAATATTGATTACTTCCAATATACCTATCGTCATTAGTTTGAGTATCATCCATAAAATTCTACATAATACATAATACAAACATATAAATAACACTACTGTAGAAGTAATGGTATTTAAATTTATCCATTATATCACACTAAATTTATAGTAATAGTACATAACAGTTAAAATACATATAATGCCCTATTACAATTTACAAATAACGATAACATGGTTAATTTATATAGTATGACAAATATTACTGAATAAATGATAATTGAGAAAATAGCTTCTAATTTCAATACACAAACATAAAAAATTAAGGTCTAAGTTAGCTGGAAATTAGTTATTGTTAATTCTTGTATAATTTATTTTTTGCATCGGAATTATTTCTACAACATTTTGTACTAATTTACTCCAATAACTAATTGGAAAAGTAACAGTACTTAATTGAGGATTAGCACTACTTTTACATATGTCTTTAAGATTTTTTTTGAAATTAGACATACTCATTTTACCTATACCGGAATATATTATTTCACCATAATCTTGTATATCACATATATGAACAATTATTCCTATAGGATTCCTTTCCTTTTCCATATTAATAATAATGGAAGTTTTATCTACAAATTGGCTGACTTGACATCCTTTAATTAAAACACAATGCCATACTTTAACACCCTCTTCTCTACCTTTCATAAAAAATATATAACTTGGTACAACTTGTTGTTCATAATAAAAAGGAATTGATTCGTCTTTTAGTAAAACAAACTTATTATCTGTTGTAATAATGCCAATACATATTGACCGATAGAACCATATATAATTTTTATGTGTAATAAGTTTATTCAAAAGCTTAGATTTATCAGCATCTACACCATCTATGTGAAATATCATTTTATTCTAATTATTAATTAATAATTAGACATTATATATAATATTTTAATAAATAAATATAAAAATTTAATAAATTTATCTTTATTTATAATAAAGTTTTACTATAAGCACAAATATAGAATAATTATTTTTTTTCTTGTATTATGTAAAAAATACATAAATATAAAACAGATATGATAATAGCTCTGATATGTGTCTTAGAAGGATTATTGATAGCTTTAATTGGTTATTCTATTGCATTAAAATGTAGAGTATCGAAATTTGATTATCAAGTCCTTAACATGCTTAAAAATGATTTAGAAAAGCAAGTGAAGAAGTTAGAATATGAAAATGATAACTTAAAAAACAAAAATGATGGATTTATTACTAAATTACAAAATATACAAAATAAGGTTGCAGAGTTAGAATTTGAAAAAAAGGCTTTAAATCATACACTTGACTTATATAAAAACGAATTCACAACAATTGATGAAAAATATAAGTTATATTTTGAAAATCTAGCAAATCGCATTTTCGATGAGAAAACAGATAAATTCAATAAAATATCTCAAGAAAGTTTAAGTAGAATATTAAATCCATTACAAGAACATATTAACTTATTTAAAAAGCAAGTTGATGATTCCTTTAGTATACATAATAAGGAACAGTTCTTATTAAAACAAGAAATTCAGAGGATTATACTTGCAAATGAAAAAATCACTTTGCAAGCTGAAAATTTAGCTGATGTTTTAAAGGGAAATGTTAAAATTCAAGGAAACTGGGGAGAAATGATATTAGAAAAAATATTAGAAAGTTCTGGTTTAAGGAAAAATCAAGATTATGTCTTGCATGGCACCGGTATGGATTTACAAGATAGTGAAGGTAACAAACAACAACCAGATGCTATTATTAATTTACCAGAAAACAAACATTTAATTATTGATTCGAAAATATCTTTAATTCACTATGAAAAATATTTTGCAACAAAATCAGAGGAATCAAAAAATGTCCTTCTCAAACAATTTATAACATCCATAAGGGTACACGTTAATGTACTATCAAATAAAAAATACCAAAATATAGAAAAATTAAAAACTCCAGATTTTGTATTAATGTTTATCCCTATAGAAGGCGCATATTCCCTTGCAATGCAAGAAGATATTATGCTACACAATTATGCATGGAATAAAAAAATAGTAATAGTATGTCCATCAACATTATTTGCAACTTTAAGAACAATCGAATCTGTTTGGAGGTTAGAACGTCAGAATCGTAATACTATGGAAATTGCACGTCAAGGTGGAGCATTATATGATAAGATAGTAGGATTTATATCTGATATGCAAAAACTTGGAAAACAAGTAAATATCCTGAATAATGTATACAATGATGCAATGAAAAAACTATCAGAAGGACATGGTAATATCCTATCACGTACTGAAAATTTAAAACATTTAGGCGTTAAAACTTCAAAAACAATACTAGAGAATACATAAAACTTGTTTAAACTCATACTGTTTTTTATTTTTTATAAGTAGTTATTACTTTACAAAAAAATTATTCATCAATTTCAACTAATATCCCAAGTGCTCTTTTATAAGTCATTAAAAGCATTTCATGCTCTTCTCTATCATCACTATTCATTTTTCTTAATTTTACTATTTGCCTCATTACCTTTGCATTAAATCCATTACTATTTGCTTCATTATATACTTTTCTAATATATTGACTTATTTCTTCTTTCTCAGATTCTAGCTTCTCAATTCTTTCTATATAACGTTTCAAATTTTCGATAACTACATTATTTTCATCTTTTGAACTAAGATTGGAAAGGGACATGCTATTTTCTCATTCTACCATATATAGCAGTATACCACAATTTACTTGAACATAAATAATTATTCAAAACCAAATTATAAAACGAATAGAACTTTAGTTTAGCAGCATTATACTAGTATAATGCTGTCTAAAGTAAATATAATATAGTTAAGCAAGGATATTCATAATTTCTATGAACAAACGAGTATAAACACAGGATAAATATTACTTCAATATAATATTTATTGAACAAAAAGATAAAAAACTTATATTAACTTTTTATTAAGAAAATATTTTTTTTCCAGATGCATTCCAGTTTTGTAAAAAATCTTCAAGACCTTTATTAGTAAGAGGATGCATAAACATTTGCTTAAAAATAGATGGAGGAATCGTAACTATATCAGCACCTATCTTTGCAGATTGTATAACATGCGTAATATTACGTACAGATGCTACAAGAATCTCAGTATTAAATGCATTATAATTAGAATAAACATCACGTATATCCTTAATTAATTGCATACCCGGTTGTCCAATATCATCTATTCTTCCTACAAAAGGAGATATAAAATAAGCACCAGCCTTTGCTGCTAAAATTGCCTGAGATACAGAAAAACAAAGAGTTACATTAACCTTTACATTATGTTCACAAGATAAAACTTTGCATGCAATTAATCCATCATAAGTCAAAGGAAGCTTCACTACAACGTTACCAGCAATTCTAGATATTTCCAACCCTTCTTTAATCATATCCTTGTAAGATGTAGATATCACTTCAATACTAACAGGACCTGTTATCAGTGAACAAATCTTTACAATCAAATCATAACATTCCAAATTTGATTTTGATAACAACAATGGATTAGTTGTAATACCATCTATCAAACCAGTAACACTAAACTCTTTTAGAAAATCTATATCTATGGTATCAAGGAATATTTTCATACTAACTGACTATTTGATTTATAAAATTCAATTGCATTTGTGCCATTTTAAGTAATGCTTTATCACTTATACAATGCAATATCTTCTCTATATCTTGTTTATATTTTTTAAGTATTACAGCATTAACATCACAAGCATTTATAAATTGATTCGCTAAGATTTTACAATTATACAAGTCAACCTTTAATATGGGGTTTAATATATAAAATAAACTAAGACCTGTATCAACTTTTAGTTTAATAATCCCAGAGCGCAGCTCTATAATGTATTTTTCATGTCCAGGTAATATTACAAATTCTCCATCTACAGTATATGAAGTAATAGACAGAACATTTGTTACCTCTAAAAAAGCATCTGGAGTAATAAATTCAACAGAGAGATACTTCATTAAACTTTACCTTCCTTTTGAAGTAATTCTGCTTTTTTTATGACATCATCTATACTACCAACCATATAAAATGCAGCTTCAGGCAAGTGATCATATTTACCTTCTACCAATCCTTTAAAACTTAAAACAGTATCTTCAAGAGATACAAATTTACCAGGAGCACCTGTAAACACTTCAGCAACATGAAAAGGTTGTGATAAAAACCTTTGAATTTTCCTTGCCCTTGCCACTATAAGCTTATCTTCCTCTGAAAGTTCATCCATACCAAGAATTGCAATAATATCTTGTAAAGACTTATATGTCTGTAATATACGTTGTACTTCCTTAGCAACGTCATAATGCTCTTTACCTACAACATCAGCAGATAAAGCTTGAGATGTTGAATCTAAAGGATCAACAGCTGGATATATCCCTAGCTCAGATATTTGTCTTGACAAAACAGTAGTTGAATCAAGATGTGCAAAAGAAGTAGCAGGAGCAGGATCTGTTAAATCATCTGCTGGTACATATATTGCTTGTACAGAGGTAATAGATCCACTATTAGTGGAAGTAATTCTTTCTTGCATTGCACCCATTTCTGCTGCCAATGTTGGCTGATAACCAACAGCAGAAGGTATTCTCCCTAACAAAGCTGAAATTTCTGATCCAGATTGAGTAAACCTGAAAATATTATCTACAAAAAATAGTACATCTTGATTTTCAGCATCCCTAAAATATTCAGCCATAGTTAAAGCTGATAATGCAACCCTTAACCTTGCTCCAGGAGGTTCATTCATTTGACCATATACTAAAACCGCCTGTGACTGATCCTTATTTTCTAAATTTATTACACCAGATTCTATCATCTCATGATAAAGATCATTCCCTTCACGTGTACGTTCCCCAACACCAGCAAAAACTGATACTCCTTTATGTGCTTTTGCAATATTATGTATTAATTCCATAATCAATACAGTTTTACCTACACCAGCACCACCAAACAATCCAACTTTTCCACCTTTAAGGTATGGAGCAAGTAAATCTATTACTTTAATACCAGTCACCAATATTTCAGTTGCAATTTTCTGATCAGTTAACTTAGGAATCTCTGAATATATTTGCTTAATAAAGTAACTTGATTCTTCTAACGGGCCACATTCATCTATTGTATTACCTAGTACATCAAAAACTCGTCCTAATGTGCCACGCCCTACAGGAACTGATATAGGAGCACCAGTATCAATAAATTTATCATTTCTAGACAAACCATCAGTGCCATCAAGTGCTATACACCTTACAATACTATCACTAATATGCTGAGACACTTCAAGAACTAATTTCTTACCATTATAAATTTCTTTACTTTCTAACGCATTAAGTATTTTTGGTATTTTACCACTAGCAAACTTTACATCTACGACTGCTGTCATAACACGAACTACTACTCCAACATCTTCGTTTAATTCATCAGCATGAATATTTGTGCTATTTTTACCTTTGCTACTCTTAACCCTACTCTTTGCTTTACTAGCTAAACCCGACATCTCATACCTTACAATAAAAAAACACCAAGGGAAAAACCCATTAACGATTACCCAAACTCACCAGTATTGTAATAAAATAAAAAAAACTTGCAACAACTAACAATTTATTTTTAAGTACCCCTAGCCGGACTTGAACCAGCATATCCTTTCGAATAGTAGATTTTGAGTCTACCGCGTCTACCATTCCGCCATAGGGGCTAAAAACATTAAATACCATATATAAATTTTGACTTTTAGTCAACGGTTTAGATTTAGTGAATATCACCTTGAAAACTAAATATTTATTATTAACATTAAAAATGTATTTAGAATTTATCTATATAACTGTATATACTTGGTATTGATAATTTTTTATATTATTTTGTGAATAATCTAAGGGCTATATTATTATGTACACACAGGAAAGTGGCCATGCTTTACACTACATATTAGATGAAAAAACCAGTAACTCTTTAACTGAAGCATTAGAAACACAAAATTACCTAGTTGTAGAAGAAATAATTAATAAATCAGATAATGTGCAGCTTGCATATTTCTTACTCACTTCAACATATCAACATCGTAAAGAATTTTTTAATAGTATAAATGATAACTTAATAAAAGATATTCTTATCCACCTTGTTCCAGACTTACGTCAAGAGATAATTAAAATCCTAGGAATAAAAAAGGTAGCATCTTTAATATCTCAGTTAAGCACAGAAGACATTGTTGTAATTATCGAAGATCTTGATAAGGAAAGTCAAATAAACATTTTAAATATATTACCAAAAAGCAACAAAATTCATGTTAATGAATTGCTATCCTATCCAGAAGAAAGTGCTGGTAGGTTAATGCATAAAGATATCATTATTGCTCCAGAATATTGGACTATAAATCAGTTATTAAATTTTTTAAAACAAAATAATAAACTAAATAAAGAATTTTATGAAATTTTCATCGTAGATCCTAAACTAAATCCTATAGGATACTTAAGGTTAGACAATATTATTTGCTCAAACAGTACCCAAATCATTAAAAATCTCATGAAAACTGATATAAAAATCATAAAATCACACACTACACAAGAAGAAGTTGCAGAAATTTTTAGAAAATATTCTTTATTATCAGCTCCAGTCATAAACAGAGATGGAAGAATTATAGGGTCAATAATAGTACATGATATATTAAATGTAATGCATCAAGAAGCTGAAAAAGATGTTTTACACTTAGGAATGGTATCAAATAATGACATGAGTTCTTCTCTTTCAAAAACCGTTATAAAAAGGTTACCATGGCTAATAATAAATCTACTTACATCTACAATTAGTTCAATGATCATAGGAATATTCAGTAATACTTTACAACATTTTATAGCACTATCAGTAATAATGCCAATTATTGCATCTATGAGTGGTAATGCAGGATTACAAGCCTTGACAGTGACAATCAGAGCTTTATCTACTAAACAACTTACTAATAGAAATGCTCACAGATTACTTTTTAAAGAATTATTTGTAGGATTCATTAATGGCTTAATATTAGCGATTGTGTCTTCGATAGCACTCATGTTAAGAGGACAACACGTTGATATTCAAGTATTAGCAGGAACTTCAATGATAATCACTTTTTCTATCGCAACATTCTTAGGTGCAGCTATACCAATGATATTAAATCTTTTTAAAATTGATCCTGCAATATCTTCTTCTATTATCATATGTGCTACAAGTGATACTTTATCTTTTTTAATCTTTTTAGGAATGGCAACTATATTTTTGTTATAAATTAAAAAATATTCTATTGCATATTACATAAAAATGTATATAATACTGAATTGTTGTGTGTTTTGCATGACAAATTTAACTTGGTGCAATGAATTATGGAGGATTGTAGTTTTATATGTATTATGCTAAGCCTCTAAGTACTAGCTTTAATATTTTTTTATATTCAAAGTATTGCAATACTGTGTATTATATTGACTCCTGTACTCAGTATAGTAAGTGTATTGCGGAAAGTGTTTGAAGTAGATGGTGGTAGCATGTCATTTTCCTGTCCACTACCATTTAGTATTTGACCTTTTCTGTTATTACTGTTCTGGAAAATATTAACTATTATAAAGGGGGCAATACTACATATTAGGCATATTACAGCGGACATTTTTATATTCTTTATATATTCTGCATCCTTGCTCTTACTCATGAAAAGCACAAGTGTTAAGACAAGAAAAGCAAAAAGCGCAATAAAAGTGCATAATGTACTTATTCTGATCAGTTGCTGGCATATTATTTTTTTCAATGGCAACTTTTGATTTATGGAAGGTTCATCTATATCCACTGTTTCTTTTGGTATCATGTGTCCTTATTAAATCATTAAAATAATTAGGCAATACGTCTACTTTAAAAAAGCAAAAGCCGCATTAGATTTATAAAATTAATGTTATTTAGAATTTAAGAAATAATTTATAAAATGTAAATAAAAATATAATAAAAATTACATTTTTTATCTATAAGAAAACAGGAAATATACATTTGACTTTTATTCAACAGTTGAGATTTAGTAAATATCACCTTTTAATGTTAAAATAAATTTGAAAACTAAATATTTATTATTAACATTAAAAATGTAATAAAAAGTGTGTATCATGAAAGTACACATATTTATGATCATCAGAATTAGATGGGCTATTTTGAAATTTACATAATATAAAATTACTTTCATTTGACTTAGGAGGCATAGATATTATGATTGCACCAGAGTTACCAATTTGGTAGTAAACCAAATTTTGTCTATCGTGAATCAAATTAAATTCCACATATTTTTCACGCTTAAATAACTGGTGTTCACGTTCTTCTGCAGTCCATGGTGTGTATTTATAAAATTAATGTCACATTATTATAATAAAAACAAAAAAGCATTTTTCATGAACACCACAACACTTTATTATACAAATATGTATTATAGAGCATGAATATCTGTCGCTTTCAGTAGTATATTCCCTGGACAAAATAGCAGAACATTAGGCACTTGTCGTATACCATCATCAATTTCTTTTAAATATTGAATATTTCTTTGATCTACAGAGTTATCCATAAACTCTTGAATTGCCGTATATAACTTTAATTTATAGGAATATGATACTTTTTCACTTTGATAAGTATCAATCAAACATTCCATACTATCTATTCTTTCCTTGCACATCAAGGATACTAATGCACTACTTGAACATTGTACTTTTTCTTTTACACTATCTTCCAAAATTTTCATCAAATCATCAAATATAATTCCATTATCTATAAATCTTCTCTTTATTAATCTTACATTGATTAAATCTTTAGGGTAATATATTGGCTGATCTAATAAATTTCGTATATTCTCATCTAACTCTTTCCTAAGATTTGCTTTTAATTCTGAAACTAACACTTCTTGCCTATATATCTTAACATTTAACTCCATAACCATATCTTGCTCTATACTAAAACCTACTTCAATTACAGAATAAATTAAAAATTTAATATATAATAAAAAGTGAGTGGTATATGAATCTAACCCCAACATTTTTTTACAGTGCTCACTGTGTAACAGTATATTTGATATGGAATCAACCAAATCTTTATCTTCTAAAAACATACTTTTCATATTTTTGCATATTTCTTGAAATTTTTGTATAGCACCAAATGTTATTATTTTCCTTTCTTGCTGTAATAAGCTTTGCAAGTCGTCAAGATCATTTGCTATTTTAAAATATAATGTCATTTCTTGCTCTACCCTTTGACAGCTTTTACATCCACAGGTAGATTTTTCATATTCATGTAAAGGTGGTAAGATACTTTTCACAGTATTTATCATATACTCTACAAATTTACGCAATTCACCCTCTAATTGATCAAGTTCTATATATCGACTTTTAGAAATATATGTTTTTAAATAATCAGTAACTTCATATAGTGTATTTAGTGTCGTCATATCTTGTAAAGTTTTATGCAGCCTTTCTCCCGTAAAGGGTAAAGTAAATGATGAAAACTTTAGCAATTGATCAGCCAGCTGTTTAAGGTTATTTGGTTCTTCTTTTAATATTGATATATAACTTTCTAATCGCCCCAATTTACTCACATCTTGACGTTCTTGATGCATAAAACTACTCACAACTTCTGATGAAGAAAAACTGTTACCTAAAGATTTCAGCTTATTATTTACTAATTCTACAAAAGAACTCTTATCCTCTTCCTCAACATCTACAATTTCTAGCACTGACTCTATAGCTTCTTTATATAAGCTATTAAACTCTTCCTGCAAGTATTTTGCTACATCCAAAAAACTGTATAAATCATCAAGTACACTTAATTGATCTTTAATATTTACCTGTTGACCAATACTAACTAATTCTTCAATTAATTCAGACTGTTCACCACCTAATGGTAATTTTTCAGTTTGCTTTGCTTTTAATTCACTTGATAATCTAGAAATGTTTCTTAGATTTTCAAGTATATATTTCGTATAATTCTCTTTATCACCTGTACAATCTATACCCCTTTCTAATTTAGCTAACGAATCATCAAATATTTCCATACAATATAGAAATTCTGGTATATCATCTTTATGATCAATCCTATTTAATAATCCAGACACTAACTCGACAAATTCTTTGAATTCACCATCTTTTTCTATTATTAACAGCATTTGCCGATTAACTTGACAAATTAGATCATCAATTTCTTTTTTCAAGTTTACTAATTCACCATCTAGCTCTTCATTTTGCACAAGCGCTATCTTTAATCTATCTAAAATAGGAAGCAATGATTCTTTCTTGTTTTTAATTTCCTTCTTTAAGTTAAATAAATTTAATAATTTATCGTGTATTAAAAAATTCTGTTGTAAATATTCTAAATAATTTTTTATAATTTCTCCCTTTTGCACTGAAATATTATCATTGTTATACAAGACATTCACTGCTCCCCTTATCCAATCTATAATATAATCAATATCATTTACATATTCACCAAATATCAACTGTCTAGTTTCATTAGATAATAATGTTAATGTCCCCTTTAACTTTTCTAACTTACTAATAAAATGAACTCCCATTCGTCCCTCATTAAATAGATGCTGTACAACAATCGGGGACACTAATATTTCATCTCTCTTATCTATAAAAGTAAATAAAGATTTACTAATAGCTTGAACTTTTCCATCTAATTGGTTCAGTTTCTCGCTTTTAAGCATACTAAACTCCACTTTTTTCATAGATAGTAATTTCAAAAGTTCTATTGGTTCTTTTTGTTGACTTAGTTCAGCTAAAAAACTACTCTTCTCATCTTCTGAAATATCCAATAAATGTAAATAAGATGATCCATCTCTGACTCCTAACACTGCCTCCATTAATTCTTGTAATCTAGTCACCATATATTGAAAAGCGCTATATTGACTTTCCAATTTTAATAACTTCTCAAATAAAATATGAACATGTTCCACATTTTTAAATGCAACTAACCACTGCGCATTTAATGTTTGTACTTTAGATAATTTCAATGATGCTTCTTCAAGATTACAGTAATTTTCTTCTAAATATTGATATCTCGTATATAAAATATCAAATATTTTTTGTAAACTCGCTGACTTTGTATTTAGTAAATGTTCACAATACACTACTTCATCTTTTGCTACGCTCTGATTAGAAAATACCGTTTGTATACCTTGTAAAAAATCTGAATAATATTTTATAATAATATCTAATGATTTTAATAAAAAATTCTCTTCAAGATCAGGAGGCATTTTACCATTAGTACATTGGATTGCATCTTGAACACATTGTAATAATTCTATTTGATCTTCCTCTTCCCTAAACAATCGTTTAGATAGATATGTAATTTGTGTTTCCACATCTTCTAAATTTAAAGGCTGACCTTCAAATTGCAAATTTAAAGGACTACTTTTCAAATCTAAATCTAATAATGCTTGTATTTGAGAAATATCCTGAGATAGCATAGGCGAATATGCTAACAAACCATCTTTTACTTCATCAAACCTTGATTGAAGATAACACATCATCTGCCTTATCTTCCCTTTAGGACCATCTTCTAAACTTAAATTATATTTTTTATCAATCAAACTTTTTAATTCTTCTTCTGCTTCAATGACATCAATAATCTTCCTACCTAATAATGTTTCTGGCAATTCTGATTGTACGTTATTAAGGGTTTCCATCCTATCTTTTCCAAAAAAATTCAACTCCCTAACTATTTTTTGCATAATTGGGTTACTACCCTCTATAATTTTATCTATCTCACCTTTTGGTAATTGCGTATTTAGTGTATTTTCAAGTTGACTTATCGTACTTTCTATACCCCTACTTTTAAAAGAAGAAACCGTATCTGAATATTCTCTATCTGCAAGAGATGTCAACAAATGTTTACCTTCTTGTAAAGCAATAGCTAATGTATCACGCTGTCTATAATATGATCTAGTACTGTTTATCCAATAGTCAATATGGTTATATGTATATGTGTCACATTTTAATCTATTAGATAAAGATATTTCAATTTGTAAAGCCATCTTACAATCAAAATTATATAACCTTTGGCAATACTCAACAAATAACGTATTATCATCTGCATCTAATTTCCCCATCGCAGTCAATAAAGTACCTGCTGATTTAAAAATGCATGTTATAGGTGGTGAAGAAGTAATATATATCATAGCAGAACTCACACGAGGTGAAAGTTCATCAAAATCTACACTATCACCAACCTCAAATTCATGTAAATAACAACAAAAACAATAATGTGAATATCTTTCATGTTTAATATGCTCTATAAAATTATCTTGTATATGTTTTAAACTTGTATCATACTCCCAACCTTGTAGTTGAAATTTATCTCCTAAACTATTTGATAGTTCTATTATTTCCACTTGTCTCCTTTGCAGAGCTTCCAAATGTTCTATTTCTCTATCATATTTTTCTAAAATTGATTGACTGTGCTGCGTAGACTCTGCAAAGTCAACAGAAATATCTTCTAATGCTAATTTCTTTAACTCTAATAATCGCATTATAGATCGTTCAAAATCCTCATTCAATCCAATCTGTTGTACCTCTACTTTTTCCTTATGCTCTTCTGTAAATAAATCTACTAATAATTTATTCTTAAATTCAAGGTGATCAGATAAATATTTAGATCCAAAAACCAGAATAATAGATAGTAATGATAAAGCAAGAATTCCAGTTACTAGATGACCAATAACGCTCTCCTTTTTCAAAAATACTCTAATCAAATGTACTATTAAAAGCACCAATAACATAAAAAATGCAATACAAGCAACAATTGAATAATATTTAGATAATGTTTTATTAAAGTTTAACATCTTTAAGTTGTATTTTAATATATTAATTTTGATGCTAACACCTATTATTTTATTAATCAAGAATAAATATTAAGATTTTTATAATAAAAAGTTGATTATTATTAAAAAAGAAAAATAATATATGTGTGTTTATAATATATTTACTAGTATTTTAACTATATTATGATAGACATTTATCAATTAATATTATTATATCTAAAAGATATATAATTGATCATTAATATTTATAAAAATAGCACTTATAAAATAAAGTTCATTGATATAGATAATACATTACTTTTAATATATATTTTATATTTAAGCAATATCTTTAATATATTAAATTTATGCTTCTGCACAACAAAAATCATACACTAACTTATTAGTATCAGCATCAAGTTTGATTTTTACATTTCCACCATTAAATAATTTACCAAATAATATCTCTTCTGCTAAATACTTCTTAACTTTTTTAGAAATAATATTTTCTATATTTCTTACACCATAAGCATCATTATAACCAGACTGAGCTAAATACATTAACACATCATCAGCTACATCTATATGCACATTTTTCTTTGCTAATTGCTCTTTAAGCTGATAAATAAACTTTTTAACTATACGTAACATCACTTCTTGATCTAAAGATGAAAATGAAATTATAGCATCCAACCTATTGCGAAATTCTGGACTAAAGATCCTTTCAATTGCTTTTTCATTATCTCCATGAGTAAAACTTTTATTTCTAATAAATCCTATAGAACTTTTACTTAACTCAAAAGCACCAGCATTAGTTGTTAATATAATTACTACATTATGAAAATTAACCTTTTTACCATAAGTATCAGTAACACACCCATAATCCATTATCTGTAGTAATATATTATATATATCACTGTGAGCCTTTTCTATTTCATCAAGTAACAATACACTATACTGATGTCTTGAAATAGAATCAGTTAATAATCCTCCTTGATCATATCCTACATAACCTGGAGGAGACCCTATAATTTTAGAAATTGCATGAGATTCCATATATTCAGACATATCAAATCTTATTAATTTCATACCCATATGATTTGCTAACTGCCTCGCCAATTCAGTCTTACCTACTCCAGTTGGCCCAGAAAATAAATAACTTGCTAAAGGTTTGTTATAATTTCTAAGCCCTGCTTTGGCAATTTTAATCGAATCTACAAGATGAGAAATTGCAAAATCTTGACCAAATATATCTTTTTTTAGATTTTCTTCTAAATTTTTTACTCTATCCAAATCATTAAACAACAAGTTACTACATGGTATTTCAGTAATCCTAGAAATTATATGCTCAATATCACTTCCAGTAATAACTTTATTACCAGTGTTATGCAATTTACAATATACACCTGCTTCATCTATAACATCTACAGCTTTATCTGGAAGCATTTTTCCTGAAATATACCTGTCCGATAATTCTGCAGCATATTTAATTGCTTGATTAGTATACCTAACTTGATGATGTGATTCATAATAAGATTTTATTCCATCTAATATCCTTAATGTTTCACCAACTGATGACTCCTCAACATTAATTTTTTGATATCTTCTAGCTAGTGCTCTATCCTTTTCAAAATTATTATTATATTCTTTATAAGTAGTAGCACCTATACATCTTAATGTCCCTCTAGCTAAAGCAGGCTTTAATAAATTACTTGCATCAAGAGATCCACCACTAGTAGATCCAGCCCCAACAATCGTATGAATTTCATCAATAAACAATATTGCATTTTCCTTTGCTTCTATTGCCTTAATAACAGATTTTATTCTCTCTTCAAAATCTCCACGATAGCGTGTTCCAGCTAATAATGCACCCATATCTAAAGAATATATTACCATTTTTTTTAACTGATCTGGTACATCACCTTCTATAATTTTTAATGCTAATCCTTCAACAATCGCAGTTTTTCCAACTCCAGGATCACCAACGTATAATGGGTTATTTTTCCTTCTCCTTAATAGAACCTCCATTGTTCTCTCTAATTCATATGCTCTTCCTATTACATAATCTATTTTTCCTTTTTTTGCTGCTTCATTTAAATTAACACAATAGCTATCTAGAGTTTCATTATCCTTCAATATATCTTTATTTACGTTACCTATCGATTTTCCATACTCGTTATATTTTACAAATTCCTGATCTACATTAAACTCACCAGCATATAAATTATTATTAGAAGTATAATTTACAACATCTATGTATTTTATATTTTGTTCATGTAAAAAACATGCACTATAAGAATCCTTTTCTGATAAAATTTCAGCAAGAATATTTGCACCTGTTACCTCACTCTTACCAGAAGTATGAGCATGTATAATAGCTCTATGTATTAAGCGTTCAAAAATAGCAGTAGGCTTAACTTCTGAAATACCCTTATCAATTAAAGTAGGTATTTCATATCTCAGAAAATTTATAATTGTAATTTTCAGTTTATCAATTGATACACGAAAAGCATAAAAAACACGCCTTGCATCTATATCATCAGTTAAAGCTAATAAAAGATGTTCCAAAGTAGCATACTCATGATGAAAATCAAATGCAATTGACAGTGCCTTGTGTAAACTAGCTTCTAGATTCTTTGATAACACTGACATCTCCAATTTCATAATTTAAAAAACTCTACCACCTAAGAATTAAAAATAAGTTGAAAATAAAAATATAAGCATTACAGGATCAATAATATTCAATACATTTTTAATATTATATGCATTAAATAACATATAATATATACAACATTAACATCCTATAAAGCATCAGATATGGAAAGTTATATAACTCAATTTTTTACATTATTGATATTAGAAATAATTTTAGGAGTAGATAATATAATTTTTATCTCACTTGCTGTCACAAAAATATTACCTGAACTACGTAATAAAGCAAAATATATAGGGTTATCATTAGCATTAATAATGCGTATTGCTGTATTATATGGAGCATCAGCTATACTAGCTATGAATAATCCTATTATTTCATTATTTCAACTTGATATTTCTCCTAATAATTTATTTATGGTATTTGGAGGAATATTTTTAATTTATCAAAGCTTATCTGAAATATGGAACGATATTTTTAAGAAAAATGGTAAAATTCATAACTTAAAATCAAATTTTTATTATGTAATACTACAAATAATAATAGTAGACTTAATATTCTCTATAGATTCAATACTAACTGCCATAGGAATTACACATAACATTCTTATTATTCAAATAGTATTTGTTGTTTCTATCATATCTACAATTTTGTTTTCACATTACATCATAAAAGCAATTACCACATATAGTAATATTAAAACTATAGCCATTATGTTTGTATTAGTATTAGGCATACTCTTAACACTAAATGGAATACACATTAAAGTATCACACAACTACCTATACTTTACGTTTGCTTTTTCTATAATTACTGAAGGGATAAATATAATAAGAAAAAAAGTAAAATAATAAATATAATAGTATTCTTTAATATTCTAATACATTGCTTTTAATACCTGCAGCAGCAGAATGCATTACTTAGATTCTAGTATTTGATTTACTCTAACAAAATATTAAAACAATAATCTCGTCGCTAAAAACATATCTAGGCATATACCTAAGATCTACTTAAGAGTCTGCTTTTTCTATAATTACTGAAGGAATAAATATAATAGGAAAAAAAAGTAAAACAATGAATATAATAGTATTCTTTTTTACTATATTCTAATATATTGCTTTTAATACCTGCAGCAGCAGAATGCATTACTTAGATTCTAGTATTTGATTTACTCTAACCAAATTATCAAAACAATAATCTAGCTTAAAATATAATCTAGGTATATACCTAAGATCTACGTAAGAAAATATTGCTTTTCTAATAAAATAAGAAGAGTCATTTAATTCTTTTATAAGCGCTTCTTTATCTGAACATTCTTGAGAAATTATAACAAAAACAGTAGCATCTCTTATATCACTACTCACTTCTACTTTAGATATAGTTATATGACTATTAAACAAACAAATATCTTGCATTAATACTCTAGATATCGCCCTATTCAATACTGAAGCAACTTTTAAATTCCTAAAACTTTCAGATTTATAAATCATTTAATAACTCTAATTTCTTCTACTATCTCTAATATATGAATTATATCACTTTCTGGATATATTTCTTTTGAATAATCTAACAAAATACCACATTCAAACCCAGCAGCGACTTCTTTTACATCATCTTTAAAACGACGTAAAACCTTAATTTTCCCTTCATGAATAACATTATTATTACGAATCAATTTTACTAAAGCACCTTTCCTAACTATTCCATTTGTCACATAACATCCAAGTACACTTCCTATACTTCCAGAAGAAAACACTTTTCTTATAGATAAAGTACCAACTTGCACTTCTTGCTGTAATGGTTTTAACATACTACTTAATATCTTTTTTACATCATCAATTATATCGTATATAACTGAATAATGCTTTATTTCAATACACTTCTGCTTTGCCAATTCTTTTACTGAAGCATCTGTTTTGACATTAAAAGCTAAAATTATAGAATTCGATGTTTCAGCCAATAACACATCTGACTTTGTAACGTTCCCTACACCCTTATATAAAACATTCAACTTTATATCCTCATGAGTTATTTTACTGATTGAATAACATATTGCTTCAACAGACCCCATAACATCACACTTCAAAATCACATTTAACTCATCAACCACACCACAAGCTAATATGCTATTAGCATCCATTTTTGGTTTTGCATTTGCTTCTAATTCTGCATTAAATAACTCTTGTCTATAACTAATCAACTCACGTGCCTGCTTTTCAGAATCCACAACAATAAAATTAGTTCCAGAGTTAGGTACATTATTTAACCCTAACACTTTTACTGGCATTGACGGAATAGCAACTTTTTCACTTCTTCCATCACTATTAAACATATTACGCACTTTACCATATGAATTATGACCAACAACAATAATATCACCAGCTTTTAATGTCCCTTTTTGTACTATTAAAGTTGCTACCACCCCACAATTTCTATCAACTTTTGATTCAATTACTACTCCAGATGCTCTAGTATCATAAACAGCTTTCAACTCTAATAACTCTGCCATTAATAATATACTTGACTTCAATTGATCTAAATTTATCCTTTCCTTAGCAGATACAGGAACTACAATAACATCCCCACCTAAACTCTCTGCAACTACTCCATGATTAAGCAAACTATTAGTAATTTTATCAATATTAGCATCATGCTTATCAATTTTATTAACTGCAACTATCATCGCTACATTAGCTGCTTTTACATGATTAATTGATTCAATAGTTTGAGGCATAATACCATCATCAGCAGCAACAACTAATACTACTATATCAGTAACATTGGTACCACATGCTCTCATAGCAGTAAACGCCTCATGACCTGGTGTATCAATAAAAGTAATTCTCTTATCGCCATCAAGCATTATTTGATATGCACCTATATGTTGTGTAATGCCTTTAAATTCCCCATCTGCAACATTTGATTTGCGTATAGCATCAAGTAATGAAGTTTTTCCATGGTCTACATGCCCCATAACAGTTACAACTGGTGCTCTAGGAAGTAATTCCTTATCATTACCATCAGCATATAAATCTTCTTCTAATTTACCATCATTCACTAATTTAAAAGTATGATTAAAAGCTTCTACAATAACAGAAGCATGATCTGAATCTAAAAAATCTGTTGGCTTAATATCACGTCTCCCCATTTGAAATAACATATGTTGTACATCTTTTACTCGTTCAGACATACTACTCGCTAACTCCTGTACAGTAATCTTCTTAGGTATAAGAACCTTGCGAGTAATTTTATTCTTTACAGAACTAGTAGAACGATTCTTCCTACTTTTATGTGTTTGAATAACCTGCTTATTATTATCTTCTAATTCCTCTTCTATTACTAATTTTACATGCTTACTATACATATTATTAGAAACCCCTTTCTTAGGATTTCCTTTCTTTTCTTCATGCTCTTTTTCATACTTTTTAAGTTTTTTCTCTTCAATGCCTTTAGGCTGCAATATATCACTTATATTACTGCTTTCAACTTGGTTATCTACCTGACTCTCTTCTTGTACATTTTCAACAACATTCAAAGATACAGTATCAGTATTATCATGAGCCTCTTCAACTACCTGCTCTTCAACTTTTTTACTACTCTCTTCCTCAAGAGTAACATCATCACTTTCACTTTTTTCAACAGATGTTGACTCTGTTACTTGAAGATTAACATCACTTGTATCTTCTTTGATATCTTCCTTTTTTTCACATATATTAGCATTCTGTAGAGCATTCATACGAGAAATTTGCTCTTGTATAGTTAAGGAATTATTACTTTCATTATCCTGGTAAGCATTATCATTTTGCAATACTACAGAAGCTTGTTCAATATTATTAATATCTTTCCTTTTTTTACTTTTACGAACTTCTACAGTGGTCACAGACTTCTTTAAAGAAAACTTTGTACCTTGATGTATATTTGAAGACAGTTTTAACTTATCACTAAGCTTGAGTGTTGTACGTTCAATTTTACCTGACATCAACCCACTATCTACAACACTTTTAGACTCATTCATAGACAACTACCCAAAAAACAAAAGTTATAACCATCCTATTTTCTTACGAGACTCTAATATAACAGAGTCTACTTGATCCTTAGTCAATGCAATATCAGGAATAATATCAAAAAACTCATCTGTACACAATCCAGCAATATCTTCAAGACTGTTGATACCATTTTTCGACAACGCTATAATATCACTCGGCCTTAAAAATGGTAACATAGTAACATCCTTATCAACAGATAAATTATCTAAAATCTGTTTCATTTCAGCATCTTTACGCACTAAATAATCAGCTGCTCTACTTTTTAATTCCTCTGCAATTTCCTCATTGAACCCATCTATTGCAGAAATATCACTAACAGATGCTTGATCTATATCTTCAATACTAACAAACCCCTCAGTAAATAACAATTGCCCTATTATTTCTTCAACATCCAATCCTTCAACAAATATTTTTGAACCTGCACTCAATTCTTTCGCTTTTCTACTTGATTCAGTTTCATCTCCTATTACATTTATTTTCCAACCAACCAACTCAGATGCTAATCTGATATTCTGCCCATACCTACCAATTGCTAAACTTAGTTGATTTTCAGGAATAATTAACTCTACTTTTTCCTTATCTTCATCAATAATGACTTTTAAAACTTCTGCAGGAGCTATAGCATTAACTATAAATTTAGCAAGTTCTGGAGAATATAAAATCACATCAATCTTCTCTCCATGTAATTCAGAAATAATACCCTGAATTCTTACACCTCTTGCACCAACACATGCACCTACTGGATCAATATTTTTATCAGAAGAAAAAACCGCAACCTTCGACCTTGAACCTGGATCCCTAGCTATTGCCTTAATTGTAACTATTCCATCATATATTTCTGGGATTTCCTGCTTGAATAATTGCTCCATGAATCCTTTATTGATTCTTGAAAGAAATATCTGAGGTCCTGAATTTTCCTTTCTTACATCTTCTATGTGAGCTTTTACTCTATCACCCACACGAAATACCTCTCCTTTTATCAAATTTGAAGCTGATAAATAACCTTCATTTCCATTTAGATCTACAATAACATTATTATATTCTATACGCTTAGCAGTACCATAAACAATATCACCTACACGATCCTTAAAATCTTCATACTGTTTCTTACGCTCTTCTGAAATAATAACTTGAGCAATCTTTTGCTTTGCAATCTTAGCAGAACTATAATCAAGATCAATAACAGGGAGAGGCTCAAGCATTATATCACCAACTTCAACATTTTTATCAATTTGTTTAGCTTCTGCTAAAGTAATCAATTTATATTTGCTTACATCAGAAAAATCTATCTCATTTTCTTTGCCTTCAGGAACACTAATATCACCATTATTATTGATAACTAATACTTGCCTATAAGTAGCTACTACACCAGTTTTTTTATCCACTGTAACTTTAATCTTACAATTCCCATATCTACTACGACTAGTTAGTTGGATAGCTTCCTCTATAGCTCTTATTATAACATCCAAATTCAAGCCTTTCTGATCAGCAATATCCTTAGCCACCCTTATTAACTCTAAGTTATCAAAATTTTGTAGATTAACCATAAAAACCCTTAGTAAAAACCTATGTACAAAAAACTAAGATTTAGTGCACCTGATTATTTAAAAATGACACATATTCAGATAAAACCGCGGTAGGAGTTTATATTATAACTACTATTCAAGTCAAGTAATTTCTCCTTACACTAAACTTACTATACACCTCGTAAGTTCATTTGTTAATTTTATTATATTTCCCTATCATAAGCAACGCAGGAGTAAAAAATAAAGTAATCACAGTAGCTAAACATAAACCAATAGCTATAGTATAAGATAATTCAAACCAAAGCTGGCTTGACGGTGAATTATAAATAACTTGCCGATTAATAAAATCAAAACTTACACGTAACATCATAGGAACCAATCCAATAATCCCAGTAACAACTGTCAATAATATTGGCCTAACTCTAGATAAAGCTGCTCTTACTATAGCTTCTTTTTTATTACATATAGTATTCATATTAATATAAAAGGCATCAAGAAGCAGAATATTATTATTTACTATTACACCAGCCAATACAATAATACCTACTCCTCCCATAACTACAGAAAAAACATGACTTGTGATAAAAAATCCAAAAAATATACAAGTAGTTGATAGAAAAATAGCTGTCATAATAATTAATGTATTATAAATACTGTTAAACTCAGTAATTAGAACCAACATAATAAGTACTACTATTATAACAAATGCTTTAATTAAAAATTTTTGTGATTCTTCTTGATCTTTTATTTCTCCTTTTATTTCAACCAATACCTCTGAATCTAATTCCTCTTTAAATTTTTGATTTAAAAAATTGATCATCTTTTCTAATAAATACCCTTGAGATAAATCAGCCATAATACTTACTGTTCTTATACCATTAATATGATTTATTCCACCTTCTTTACGTTGAGCTTTATGAATAATAAAATCACTAACAGCAGTATATCCATGTAAAGTATTAACAAACAGATTACTCAACGTATTTAAATTACGATATTCCTTAGGAAATCTGAGAATAATATCTACTTCATCATTAATATTATCTGGGTGATACCTATTTAATAATACTCCTCCAGCTATCATTTTTATAAATTTGCTAAGTATAGAAATATCAACCCCAGATCTCATTGCCTTGTTTTTATCAATATCAATTTTCCACTCTATTTCTAAAGATGATCTATTGTCTGTAACATTTTCAAATCCTAAAGAATTATTCATAATAGATATTATCTTATCCGTTGTATCATTAATCTTATTTACATTACGTGAACTAATATCAATACGTATTGGCTTACCAGTGACTGGTTTCATTCTTTCTTCCACAATATTTATAATAACACCTTTCACATCTTGTAGCTTATTTCTTATCTCATTTAATATTTTGTCAGACTTCCTACAAATAGAGCATTTTTTTAATTCCACCTGAATTTTTCCAATAACATTATCGACATCCAATGAATACTCAAACAGACCAGCTTTTACATAAAAAAATTTTATCCCACCTATATCAGAAATCCGTTGTTCAACTTCTCGCAATATGTCATTCCTTTCATGGACAGATAAATTATTATTTGATCTTATAGTGATAAGCATTCTTTCTGATTCAATATTTGGAAAAAACTCTACACCCGGACCAACCATAAAATATCCAAACGTAGAGAAAAACAATATGCTAACTATTACACAAACAAATTTTTTAGGATGATTAAGTACATTATTTAAAATTCTACTATAACCTCTGGTAAATCTACCCAAATGTACAAAATCACCAGTATTTATCGCTATAATTTCTGCTACACTTTTTTTATCAGTCACTGATGGCATTCCAATAAGAGATCCTAAAACTGGAATAAAAATCAAAGCCATAATCCACGAACCACTTAAAGTTGTGATTAATGCAATAGGAATATACTTCATAAATTCCCCAGTAGTGCCAGGCCAAAACAACAATGGAATATATACTACTAATTTTGTTAAAGTAGCCGATGCAACTGGCCAAAACATATCATGTGCAGCTTGCTTAAAAGCTTCCATTTTATTCAAACCACCTATCATTTTTCTATCTGCATACTCAGTAACAACTATGGCATCATCAACAAGCATTCCAACAGCCATAATCAAAGAAAATAAAATTACTATATTTAAGGTATACCCTAATAAATACATAATGATAATACCAAACAAGAAAGACCCAGGTATTGATACGGCAACTAACAATGCAGTCTTAGTTCCCATAAATACCATCATAATTATCACAACTAATAAAACTGAAATTAAAATAGAATTCTGTAATTCATTTAAAACATTCGATATCTCTTCCGATTCATCTTGAAGATAAATAACTGATAAATTGTTTGGCAATATATTTTTGAGATTATTCATAAGTTCTTTTACTTGAGAGATAGTCTCAATAATATTCTTACCAGTTTGCTTTGATATTTCTAGAACTAAACATGGCTGATTATTTACTCGAACAAATTCCTTATTATCTTGATAAATTGGCTTTATAGTAGCAATATCACCTACAGTTACAACAGAATAACCATCAGTTTTTACTGGTATATTCATAATGTCCTCTATATTCTTTAAAATACCTGACAAATGCAGTGTATATTTACCAACTGTAGAGTCCAAATTTCCAATATTCAGAAACTGATTATTATTCAATACAGCCATTATCACATCTTGCATTTGCAAGTTATAGCTATTAATAACACCAGGAGAAATATTTATCTCAATAATATCTTTACTATTTCCAATAATCTTAACACTTTCTATATTAGGTAAACTTTCCAATCTAGATTGCAAATCACTTGCAACTTTAAACAATGTCCTGTTAGGTAAATCACTAACTAAAGCTATACTTAACACTGGAAATAAGCTAAAATTCTCTTCATTTATTATAGGAAAGGTTGCTTCTTGAGGCAATTTAGCACGTATCACATCCACTTTTGATCTTACATTTTCTAAAGCTTCTCTATGGTTAAATCCTGCACTAAATTCTAATATTACATTTGCATAGCCGTTTTTAGCCATCGAAGTAATTCTACTAATACCCTTCACAGATTTTATCTCTTGTTCAATAGGATACACTAAAAATTTCTCTACATCTTCAGATGACATCCCTTGCAATGTAGTATGAATAGATAAAATAGGTTTTTTAATTTCAGGATTCTTTTCTTTGGGAATATAAAAATAAGAATAACAACCAAATATCAATATAACCATCAACAGAAATATCGATACTCTATTCCTTTGTAAGAATATCTCAGCAATCTTTCTCATTACTTTATACTTACTATAATTAATATATTATACAATACCATGACACATAAAAAACATTTCTACAAGTAACAAAACATCATTTAGAACGTTCAATATATTTACAAGCTAGTATTGATGCTTCATACAATAATAACATAGGTATTGCTAATCCTATTTGGCTTAACACATCAGGTGGTGTCAGTATAGCAGCAAGAATAAAAATAACTACAATTGCTACTCTTCGCTTTCGTGACAAACCTTTTGCAGATACTATACCAATCCTAGACATTAATGTTAAAAATATAGGAATTTGAAATGCTACTCCAAATGCAAACATTAGCTGCAATACTAAATCTAAATATTCACTTACTGATGGCATGAATTCTATTGGTACGCCCATTGAAGCATCTCTATTTTCAAATGCAATAAAAAATCTCCAAGCTAAAGGAAATATATAATAATACACCATTGCAGCTCCAAGAATAAAAAGCACTGGTGTCGCTATCAAATACGGTAATAATATCAACTTTTCCTTTTTATATAACCCTGGAGCTAAAAACATATAAAATTGCCATGCAAAAACAGGAAAAGAACCCAATAAAGCAGCCATAGTAGCAACTTTTAAATATACAAAAAATGCCTCTGTTAAATCAGTATATATTAGGGAAAATTCAGAATTAGCACCTTCTAGATCTATTAAAGGAATTAATAAAAAGTTATATATTCTTTCAGAAAAGAAGTAACATACACCAAACATGATACAAAAAAATGCAAAACAAAAAAATACTCTATATCTCAATTCTTCAAAATGCTTAAAAAATAACATTTCGCCAGTTGTAGATTCCATAATTATAGATTACCTTTTTTACTATTGTTTGTAATAAACATTAACATAATTTTCGATAATTGATACAAATTGTTCAAAGATATTACCGCCTTCTAAAGTACACAACTTCTCTCCATTCTGATACACTGCAGCTACAGGCCTCTCACCATAGCCAGGAAGACTAATACCTAAATTTGCGTGTTTACTTTCACCTGGACCATTGACTATACAACCCATTACTGCTACAGTCATATTTTCAGATCCGGGATTATCATTTCTCCACACAGGCATACGTTGCTTTATATAATCATTAATATCTTTAGCTAATTGGTGAAAATACTTAGGATTAGTTCTATTACAACCTGGACATGAAGTTACCTGCGCAGAAAAATTTCTTAAACCTATACTTTGCAAAATTTCTTGACATAACTTGACTTCAATACTTCTTGCTTCACCAGGTTGTTGAGTTAAGGAAACACGTATAGTATCTCCTATACCATTTAACAATAAGTAAGATATTCCTGCAGCACTGCTAACCATTCCTTTTGTACCAGACCCTGCTTCTGTCAACCCTAAATGTAATGGATAATTACATACATTTGACAATACTGTATAAACAGGTATTAAATCTTGTATTTTACTTGTTTTACAAGATATAACTATCTTATTTTTAGATAAGCCAATTTCTTCTGCACGTTTAGCACTTGTTATAGCAGAAATTACCAATGCTTTCTGCAAAACTATATAATCTGGCTTAGGGTTGATAAGTAATGCATTATCATTCATTAATTTTGAAGCTAAATACTTATCTAAACTCCCCCAATTTACACCTATTCTGATAGGGATATCATGTTTTATTGCAAACTCAACAATATCTTCAAAATTCTTATCCCGTTTATTTCCAAAACCAACATTTCCTGGATTAATACGTATTTTTCCTAAAGCAGCTGCACAATCAGGATACTCATTTACCAATCTAGCAATTTCATATTGTCCACATCCTATTATCATCTTAGCACTAAAGCCATGATCTACCAATACATCTCTTATATACGGAACATTTTTCATAGCTTGTTCTGAATTAACTGCAACTCTTACCAATTCAGATCCAGCTTGCGCTAACTCTAAAACCTCATGTGCATCTTTATACACATCTCCAGATCCGCCTAACGCCATTGACTGCACTACTACAGGATTGTTGCCACCAATTACTACATCACCAACTTTCACTTCATAGGTTATTTTATTTTTATTTGCAATACAATTAAACAACCCATCTTCATTTAAAATTCTATCTACAATCTCACATTGCATACAAAAACATAACCTTGTATCAAAGCAAAATTATATACAGTTAACCCTAACAAATCTACCTAAAAATGTATTCTAGTCTTCATAGTACGCCATACCATCATCATCATAATAATACGTAATACTATAATCTTCATCATATTCTTTCATCTTCTTAATACTTTGTAATAACATCTGATTTTCCTCTTCTATAGATATTACTACTTGTTGATCATCCTTTTCAGATATTTTAACATTCTCTTCTAGTAAATTATCTTTTTTATCTTCTGTATTTTGTAGTTCTTCTGTCGTATCATTTTGATCTTCACTTGGCTCGTTTAAGAATGATAGAAAGTGTACAGCTTTATGACTATTTTTTTGTTCATCACTCTCAGATACTTGTTTAGGAGATTCTACATCACTTTTAGGTTGAGAGAACGTAGGCTCCTCACTATCATTAGCAATATTACCTGCGACATTATTATCAGAACCCTTACTATCATTTTCTATTTTTGTAAATTTTAATAATGAACGTAACCCTTTTTCTTTCTTGTCAGCCTTATGATCACCATCATCATTTAACTTAGATGTATCAATAATCATATTCTCAACTACTGGAAGCTTAACATCACTAGGTTTGTTATCTTTAACATCTCGCAGCTTACTCTTATCTTCAGCTTTAATTACCGGAAGCTTAACATCACTAGGTTTGTTATCTTTAACATCTTGTAGCTTACTCTTATCTTCAGCTTTAATTACCGGAAGCTTAACATCACTAGGTTTGTTATCTTTAACATCTCGCAGCTTACTCTTATCTTCAGCTTTAACTACTGGAAGCTTAACATCACTAGGTTTGTTATCCTTAACATCTTGTAACTTATTCTTATCTTCAGCTTTAATTACTGGAAGCTTAACATCACTAGGTTTATTATCCTTAACATCTTGTAACTTATTCTTATCTTCAGCTTTAACTACCGGAAGCTTAACATCACTAGGTTTATTATCCTTAACATCTTGTAACTTATTCTTATCTTCAGCTTTAACTACCGGAAGCTTAACATCAGTAGATTTGTTATCCTTAACATCTCGCAGCTTACTCTTATCTTCAGCTTTAATTACTGGAAGCTTAACATCACTAGGTTTATTATCCTTAACATCTTGTAACTTATTCTTATCTTCAGCTTTAACTACCGGAAGCTTAACATCAGTAGATTTGTTATCCTTAACATCTCGCAGCTTACTCTTATCTTCAGCTTTAATTACCGGAAGCTTAACATCACTAGGTTTGTTATCCTTAACATCTTGTAACTTATTTTTATCTTCAGCTTTAATTACTGGAAGCTTAACATCACTAGGTTTGTTATCCTTAACATCTTGTAACTTATTCTTATCTTTAGTTTTGACCACTGAACTTTTCACATCAACATGTCTATTATCGTGATCTATAACATCATCATCATTTTCTATAGGATCAATAAACTTAGCACCTGCAACATCAACTAAATTAACGCCATTACCATCTACCATTAAATCACAGTTTTCCTCTTTTAAAAGATCCCCATATTCCTTTAACAAGTCAACATCTCTAACTTGAACTTTTGGCTTTACTTTACGTCTTACACTAACTTTCTTACTGCTTTCATCAATACCTGAAACCAGTGCATTTCTACGTTCTTTATAAATTGAGTAAGCACGAGAAAACCCCACATCACTATCAAAAGCTTCACCATCAGGATTATAAACTGGAGAATATTTCTTACTAAACTGATATCTACTCTTATTTGAACACGAAATAACAAAACAGAAAATCAATACCAACAGTACATTCAAGATATTACGTCTAAACATCTAACACCTATAATACATGGTTTATTTGCTTTAATATATTTATACTAAATACACTATGTTAAGTAAACGCATTATTTAACAATATCAAAACAAATATATAACTATTTAAAAGAAATCGAATTTTACTAGTTAACAATTTTTTAAAAATCAAATACTATTAAGCAGTAACAATACTAACTATAACAACTGAAAAATACACATTTAACCCAACAATCAAGTAGAAAGGATAATACACTAATTACACAATATAGTAAATAATTTAATATATTAATATAACTTATCAATAGCACTACTTGCTACTCTTCTACTTACCAGATCACAATCAAGAATACTTGATAGAGAATTAATGCGTCCATAATTGACTAAGTTTAACGTCTCACATACCACACTTACAATATCAAGAAATCTTATCTTCTTATTTAAAAAAGCATCAACAGCAACTTCATTTGCAGCATTTAAAATAATGCTATTAGCATGAACATTAGACGTTTTTAATACTTCAAACCCTAACTTTATACCAGGAAATTTATAAACGTCAGGCTTTATAAATGTTAATTGATTACATGATGCCAAATTTAGTTTTTTACATAAAATAGCTGACCTATCGGGCCAGGACAATGTATACATAATTGGAATCTTCATATCTGGCACAGACATGAAAGCAATAGATGCGCCATCTACATAAGATACTATTGCATGTATTATAGACTCAGGATGTATGATTATATCTAACTTCTCAGCTTTTATTGAAAAAAAATAATAAGCTTCTATAATTTCAAGAGACTTATTAATCATGGTTGCACTATCAACAGAGATTTTTTTTCCCATTTTCCAAATAGGATGCTTAACCGTATCCTGAACTGTAACATTTTTTATTTGATCATAATCCATTGATAACAATGGACCACCAGATGCAGTTAAGGTAATTTTTTCTAAATTTTTTTTACTACTAGAAAGTATTTGATATATAGCATTATGCTCTGAATCTACAGGAACAATATTAACATTTTTTTCTTTTGCTAAACTAAGCAATAGTGTACCCCCACAGACTATGCTCTCTTTATTTGCTAATGCAATAACTTTAATACCAGAATTAATTAAATAAGTCATCGGTATAAGCGCTGCCATCCCTACAATAGCCATCATTGCATAATCCACATCTAAAGATGTAGCCATAACCATTCCGGAATCCCCTGCACTAACTTTAATATTAGTACCAACTAATAAATCTTTTAACTCCTGATATAAATCAACATTAGCAATAACAACCCTTTCTGCATTAATTAACTTAGCCTGAAATGCTAATAACTGAACATTTGATTTTGCAACTAATACTTTTACCTGATACTTATCAAGGTCAGCAAATATTATATCAATAATCATTTGACCAATAGCACCAGTCGAGCCAAATATTGAAACTGTTTTCACATGCTTTAATATTCAATAAATTTATTACATTATATATCGAATATTCAGATTATTATCCATTAAAAAAATTAAAATGTAAAAAAATAACCTATTAAACGCCTAACATCACCAACAAATACAAAAAATATACAATTTATTAACACTGTAAACAACAGAATGAAAGACAAATTCCTGTCTGCTAATGATATATTATTGGAAGTATCACTAAAATCAAAATACATTACCTTAATAATTCGTAGATAATAATAGCATGAAATAACACTTACAATAACAAAAGCTATTGCAACCTTTATAAAACCATTTTCTACCAAACTTAACAACACATCATACTTAGCATAAAATCCAGCTAGAGGTGGTATTCCAGCCATAGATAGCATAATCACAGCTATACAAAATGCTATTACCGGAGACCTATTATGTAAGCCTTTCAAATTTAATAGGTTACAATCATCATCACGATATTGTATTAAAATAGAAAAAAGTCCTATATTCATAACAATATATAACAATAGATACATTATTGTAGCTATATTACTAGCAACAGTATTCATTGCTAATGAAATTAACATATACCCCATATGCCCAACAGCAGCATATGAAAATAACCTTTTTAAATTATTTTGTCTCATTGCTCCAAATGCTGAAACAAATATAGATAATATTGATACACAAATCACTATATGTTGCCAGTCTTTAGATAAACTAGGCAATACTTCATTTAATATTCTAATTAATAAAAATACAAACGTACTTTTTGGAACTATAGAAAAAAATGCTGTCATAACAGTTGAAGTACCTTGATAAACATCAGGAACCCACATATGAAATGGGGCTGCTGATAATTTAAAGAACATACTAATCAAAACCAGTACTACACCTAAAACAGCACCTAAAGGTATATATTCACTATAAGAAAAGAAATTGTATAATTCATAAAAATCAACTTGTGTTGTATAACCATACAACATAGAAATACCATATAACATTATACAAGAAGAGAGCGCACTTAAAACAAAATATTTTATACCTGATTCAGAAGATCTAATTGCATTTTTATCAAAACATGTTAATGCATACAAAGTCACGCTTTGAATTTCAAATGACAAATAAAAAGAAAGTAAATTGTTTGCAGAAATCAAAGTAATTAAACCAAAAACCGCAAGCAAAATCATTATTGAAAATTCATAACAATATTCCCTACCAGATGCTAACATCATGAATAGAACACTACTGCTAGAAAATAAAATGATAATTTTTGCAATAGAAATATACAAACTAGATTTTAAAAGTCCATCAAAAATTAGCTTTGGTTCAACATCTAAATTAATTATGACAATACCAATAGTAACTAATAAACTAACCAATGAAAAAACATGTATAACTTTTTTATTCAGCACAATCCCCAATAATAAGAAGATTAAAGATGAACTAACTAAAAAAATTTCTGGTATTATATAAACAAAATTATTCCAATACATAATAAATAATCTCAAATGCTACTAAAGTACAAAGTTTCTTAAAGACAACTGCTCTATGAATGGAGTTAAGCATTTTAATAAGATATAATAAGGATATAATCCAAATAATAATATAAAAGCAGCTAAAATCACTAAAATAAATAACTCATTTTTATTAAGATTACAATTAATTAAATCACAATTTTGTACACTCCAGATTATTCTTTTACATAAAAACAGCATGTATAAAGCACCTAATATAACTCCAATAGTAATAAAGATTGAAAATAATTTAGAATAATGAAAAATTCCTAATATAGATAAAAATTCTCCTATAAAACCTGAAGTCCCAGGTAAAGCAATCGAAGCCATCGAAAAAAATATAAACATAATGGAAAATTTAGGCATTGTTTTTGCTAATCCACTATATCTTACTATCTCTAAAGTATGAGTACGATTATAAAGTATACCAACACAAATAAATAATGCTGCGGACACTAACCCATGGCTAATCATTTGAAATACAGCTCCTGATATTCCATATTCATTAAAAGAAAATATCCCTGCTGTCACAAAACCCATATGAGCTATTGAAGAATATGCTATTAATTTCTTAATATTAGTTTGAACAAAAGATATTAATGAAGCATAAATTACACCTATGATGCTTAATATCATTACAAAATTTGAAAAATACATACTAGCTTCTGGTAGCATAGGTAGAGAAAACCGTAGTAATGCATATGTACCAACTTTAATAAGAATACCAGCCAATAAAACAGATCCTACTGTAGGCGCTTGAACATGAGCATCAGGTAACCAAGTGTGAAAAGGTATAACAGGTATCTTTATCGCAAACGAAATAAAAAATGCAATCCATACCCACTTCTGTGCTTTAAGGTTCAAATAATTTGATAAAATATAAGTCAACTGTCCTATATCGCTTATTTTACCAGAAAAGAAATATATATATAATATTGCTATTAAAAATAATAAAGAACCACTTAAAGTATATAAAAACAACTTAAACGTAGCATATATCCTATCCTCATGTCCCCACATTCCTATAATGAAAAACATTGGAATTAAAACAGATTCAAAAAATATATAGAACATTACTATATCAAGTGAAACAAACACTCCTACGGTCAATCCTTCTAATAACAGCAGTAAAGCAAGAAATATGCGCAAATTATTTGATTGCATGTTATATAAAGCAAAAACAACAGATAATAAAAATAAAAAAGTTGTTAATAATAGAAGTGGCAAAGATAATCCATCTATACCGACTACAAAACCTGGTGCCAGATTATGTATAAACTGAAAACCTTTATATAAATAATCAAACTTTACAGCTACAATAATATTTATAAAAAATGAAGTTCCAGCACATAATAAAGAAATTACTCTTATAGATAACGAACTTGCCTTAAAATTACTAACTGCTAATAAACATGACCCCAATATTGGTAATAAAACCATCAAAAATAGCATATGCTTTAAAATCTTATATTATTATAAATTAACCACATGATAATACTTATCAAACCCAATAGCATAATAAATGCATAATCAAAAATAAAACCAGTTTGTATCTTAACACTACCCTTTGAGCAACAATTTACTATCTTAGTAATACCACCTAACCCAAAATAATCAATAATTTTTTTATCAACTACTTTAGAAAAGAAACTCGCTATATATCTAACAGGTATTATAAAGATAAGATTATATAACTCATCAAAATACCACTTATTATATAGAAATTTGAATAATCGATTACAATAAAAATTACCAAAACAATTGTAAAAATATTTTAAATAAGCACACACTATTCCAAGTATACTTAAAAATAATGGTAATAATTTTACAAATAATCCCACTTCTACATGCTCATGTATCTTTATACTACCTTTCCAAAATGCAACATCATTAATCAGTAATAAATTTTGTCCCCACATACCAGAAAATATAGAACCTATAGCTAATATCAATAAAGGTACAAGCATTACTTTTCCTGACTCATGTATTGAAAGACTTGTTGATCTTACTTTATGGAAAACTAATATAATCAATCTCCAAGAATAAAAAGCTGTTAAAAAGGCAACCAAATTACATATTATAAAGGCAATCTTACTAACATGATAGCTACTTTCAATAATAAGATCCTTTGAATAGAAACCAGCAAATGGAAAAATACCTGCCAATGCTAAAGACCCTATCCAAGTTAACACATATGTAAATGGTATTTGACGCCAAGAAGCATTCACCTTATGGATATCTTGTTCATGTGTAGCATGAATTATATTACCTGCACACAAAAATAATAAAGCTTTAAAAAAAGCGTGAGTCATTAAATGAAATATGGCTACACTATATGCTGATAATCCACATGCAATAAACATATATCCTAACTGACTACAAGTAGAATATGCTATTATCTTTTTTACATCACTCTGTACAATAGCAACAGTTGCAGCAAATAAACAGGTAAACGCACCAACAATCAAAATAACGTTGCGCGCCATAACTGATAATTCAAATAATGGAGAACATCTGGCAACAAGAAATACCCCTGCTGTTACCATAGTTGCAGCATGAATCAACGCTGAAGCAGGAGTTGGACCTTCCATTGCATCAGGTAACCATGTATGCAAACCAATTTGTGCAGATTTACCCATACATCCAATAAAAAGCAATAAACATATCATATCCAAATAAGGTATCGGATAACCAAAAAAATTAACTACACCTTCAACATATATTGAATCAAGCATGTTAAATATCTTATTAAATTCTAAAGATCCAAATACCCAAAATACTGCTACAATTCCTAATATGAAAAAAAAATCCCCTATCCTATTCATAATAAAAGCTTTCATTGCTGCTTTAGTAGCTGAAGCTTTCTCAAACCAAAAACCAATCAATAAATAAGAACATAAACCTACACCTTCCCAACCTAAAAAAAGTTGAGCAAAATTATCACTCGTTATTAAAATCAACATAAAAAATGTAAATAGAGACACATAAGATAAGAATCTAGATACACCTACATCATGAGACATATAACCCATTGAATAAATATGCACTACTGCTGACACTGTATTAACTATTATTAGCATAATCATACTTAATGAATCTATATACAATGACCAACTAACTTTTAATTTATATAATTCAATCCACGGAAATAAAGTAATAACATAACTATCTTTAAAATTAAAAAATAAGTACCATGACAATAATGATGCACAAACTACTAAGGATGTTGCAACTAATTGAGACATTAATCTATTATTCATCATACTAGCAAAAATAGAACCCATTAAAGGCAAAAAAACACATAATAGTTCAACTTTAACCATAAAACCTGTCCTAATTAATTATGATTAGTCAATAAGCACCTAAAAAATTTTCTACTCTTTCATCTTATTAGCTGTTTCAACATTAATATTTCCACAATTTCTGAAATATACTACAATAATAGCTAAGCCCACTGCAGATTCTGCAGCAGCAACTGTTAATATAAACATAACAAAGACTTGTCCTAAAATATTATCAAGGTATACTGAAAAAGCAGTAAAATTGATATTGATTGCTAACAACATTAATTCTATTGACAGAAGAATAGTAATGATGTTTTTGCGATTAATAAAAATCCCAGACACACCAATAGTAAATAAAATCGCACCTAAAATAAGGAAATGATCTAAAGTAATACCAGCTTCAGTTAGAATTTTCATAATCTACTCCTTGTCGTACTTTAACATTCACATATTTCACAGTAGATGATCTATTAACTTGAGCACCTACACTTTGCCTATATACATTGCCATTTTTAGTACGCAAAGTTAATACTAAAGACCCAATTATTGATATCAAAAGTAGTATCCCAGATAAATGAAACACATACATATACTTTGTATATATTAAGTTACCAATAGCAATAACATTACTTACATAAGAAACAGATCCCGTCACTAATTCAGTTGTTGCAGACTGCTTAATAACAAACACTATATTAACAAATAATATCATTCCACATAATAACCCTATAGCAAGATACTTCGTAAAGCCACTTTTCAATCTTGAATAATTTATATCTAACATCATAACTACAAATAAAAAAAGTACAGCTACAGCTCCAACATATACTATTATAACTAGCATTGCTATTAATTCTGCACCCAATAAAATAAATAATGTACTAGATATAAAAAATGTTAAAATTAAGAATAATACAGAGTAAACAGGATTTGAGACATAAACTACAGATATAGAAGATAATACTATTAATACTGCAAAAAAATGGAACAAAAAATAAATCATTATATTTATATTCTGTTAATAATTAACAAATTCAACAAAAGAGTATAACTACATCAAACATTGAAGTAAACTATTATTACAGCCGAAATGCATAAGTCAATAAGTATTACTAATAATCTATAATTATTGAATTATGTAATAAAATGAAGATGATTTTTTGAAAAATAATTAATTCCAATAAAGTAAAACTATCATGTAATGTATCCATAAACTAAGATCTTAAAATAAAAATCTTTTACAATAGTTTAGTATACTTATTTATCAACTCAGAATAATACTTACCTTATATTAATTGACTATCTTGTTTAACATATTTATAAAAATCTACTTTAAGTATTGCTTTCAACTAACGCGAATATCTGATAAATTATTATTTAAATCGCATAACAATAGAAAAAACATGAGTATACAATGCTTTCAGAATCTCATAATAAATACATTCTCATTGGATACTGGGTCTACTATAATGTGATCCAAAATGCAGACGTATATTTGATATTATTAAATCAGTAAATAAAAAGATTTTTTAAGGTATTATTGTGAAAAAAGGTTATAAATTTTAGTATGTGCTATTGTGACTAGGTTTAAAATGGTTACAGTACATACTGTATAATTGTTTGTATATTTTATACTGATATTAAGCTTCTGATATGAAACAATTTGCGAAATAACGTTTAGTGAGATTGAAGCTGATTTATCAACTTGATGATAATAACTGTATTAGAATAGGTTATTCATAGTACTTCATGTATTTATAGAAAGTAGTAGTAGTAACTTTTTAGTAAAAACTTTAATTTTAGTATGGAAAATTGATTTTGTCAATTATAATGTAGTAGAATATTAATATACTAAAATTTAATATATTTATATCAAAAAATTATATGAAACTAATATCATTGTTGACACAAAATGGTCTTGCTTTAATACCTGAGAACGAATGTATTTATGATAAGTCATCAGACGAGTACATTCCAAAAGATCAGAATATCAATATAATTACTCCAGTTCCTAATATTCATCCTGATTATGTACATTTGATACATAAAGCAAAATTTGGCCAACATTGCCTTATATCTAATGCAGTTTTGGCAAACGACATTTTCTTTATGTATGGTAAAAATCCACAAGGTAAAGAGTTATATTTAGGTTTTGTTGCTCAACATGGTTCTTTACATAATATATATTCTCTTGGATTAATGTTGAATGACGGAAGATTAATAACATGTGGAGAAATAACTACTCCAGGGATATCACCAGAAGAGCACACAATAAACTTGTTTCGTAATAGTCGGGAGTGGATAAAAATTCCTTTTAGGACCAATTCTTCTTGTACATATAGGTTTGATTTTTTTAATATGAGCGGAGAAGTGTTTCATAGAGAATATAGCACCACACATTTGGATCACATTATAGTAGATCCAGTATCCAATGAGAATGTATTTATTATGAGATTCTGAAAGCATTGTGTACTCATGTTTTTTCTATTGTTATGCGATTTAAATAATAATTTATCAGATATTCGCGTTCGTTGAAAGCAATACTTAAAGTAGATTTTTATAAATATGTTAAACAAGATAGTCAATTAATATAAGGTAAGTATTATTCTGAATTGATAAATAAGTATACTAAACTATTGTAAAAGATTTTTATTTTAAGATCTTAGTTTATGGATACATTACATGATAGTTTTACTTTATTGGAATTAATTATTTTTCAAAAAATCATCTTCATTTTATTACATAATTCAATAATTATAGATTATTAGTAATACTTATTGACTTATGCATTTCGACTATAATAATAGTTTACTTGAATGTTTGATGTAGTTATACTCTTTTGTTGAATTTGTTAATTATTAACAGAATATAAATATAATGATTTATTTTTTGTTCCATTTTTTTGCAGTATTAATAGTATTATCTTCTATATCTGTAGTTTATCTCTCAAATCCTGTTTACTCTGTATTATCTTTATAAAGTAGGTCTTCATTTATAATTTTTAAAATAGAATTCTGCTCTGGAGTAGATATTTATGCATTGACCTTAATCACTATCAATAATACAGTCTTTTTAGTAATTCAAGAAAATTTACTTTAAATAACAGTATCGGCTAATATATATTCTATAATGCTAATGCTGATTATTTAATAAGTTCTACTAAAAAAATTTATTCTTAATAAATAGAATTATAGCTTTTTATTACTCATCACAATCTTAAAAATAATTCTATAAAACTAAATCTCTATTCTATCTTCATAATATATCGTCTACTACCATCTACAGGATTCACGGTTACTCTATCCAAAGCTGTATTATGAAATGATGTGTGAAACAACTCACCATTCCCATTAACATAGTTAAACATCTGCATACGACACTGCCCAGAACTTGCATTTATTTTGAGATTACTTTTTAACTCATTAAATAACTTGATCACTTGCTCTTCTGTTGAAAGACCTAACAAGTCTTCACTAACTTTTCCATGTAACGGGATCAATGTATTATCTAACATTATACCATTCTTTGTTACATCACGAACAACGCCATATGGAAGTGTAAAGACCATAAATACAGGACAAGATAATACTGGACTATTACCAAAAATAAACATTACATTCATCTCAGAATTTGCACCACTTACAACAGCAAACTTTGTAAAGTTTGACCTATATAGATAACTATAAGGACTATCTGATGTAGGAATCCCTAATTGCTCATTCATAATGGGATCCATTGTATAAGCAACGCCTAGACTCTTATCATACTTACATGCTGCTTCAGGTAACAAAACAGGCATACCATTTCTAAGCAACAATAACGTTAAGTGCATATTAACTCCAAACTTAAAATTATTAATATCTTTATTAATAATAATAAAATTAAAGTATATATTACACCTATTTAGTTAAAAATTATATAAAAAATAATTAAATTATTGATATGTTAATAAAAGTTAAAAATTTACTTATATATAATCCCCTAACAGTACATTAACATGAAAAACAGATATATTTTTAAATACAAATAAAAACCATAACACATAGAGATTAAGTTAATTTATCATTATTATAATCCCTTATCCGATCTTCAATAACATTTCTAAAATGTCTAATTAATCCTTGTATAGGCCAAGCTGCAGCATCACCAAGAGCACATATAGTATGCCCTTCTACTTGATGTGTAATATTCAATAATAAATCAATGCTTTCAGATGTAGCATCACCTTTTACCATTTTCTTCATGATTCTCCACATCCAACCAGTACCTTCTCTACATGGTGTACATTGTCCACAAGATTCATGCATATAAAAATGTGATAATCTTTCTATAGCTGCTATTAGATCTGTTGATTTGTCCATAACTATTAGTCCTGCAGTACCTAACCCTGATTGTACAGCTCTTAAAGAATCAAAATCCATATTTACAGTGTCACAAATAGACTTTGGAAGCATTGGTACTGATGAACCACCAGGTATTACTGCTAATAAATTATCCCATCCTCCACGAACACCTCCTGCATATTTTTCTATAAGCTCCTTCATGGGAATCCCTAATTCCTCTTCTACATTACATGGGTTATTCACATGACCTGATATACAAAAAATCTTAGTACCAGTATTATTTTCTCTTCCGAGAGATGCAAACCAATCACTACCTCTCCTCATGATCTCACTAACAGTTGCAATAGTTTCAACATTATTAATAGTAGTAGGACAGCCATATAACCCTATTGCAGCTGGAAAAGGAGGCTTCAATCTTGGCATACCTTTTCTTCCTTCTAATGATTCAAGTTGAGCAGTTTCCTCACCACAAATATATGCTCCAGCACCTCTATGAATAAAAATATCTAAATCATACCCAGAATTACATGCATTCTTCCCTATTAACTTAGCTTTATAAGCTTCCTCTAAAGCTTTAGATAATACTAAATACTCATTATAAAACTCACCACGAATATAAATATAAGCTGTAGTTACATTCATTGCAAAACCAGCTATTAATATTCCTTCAATAAGCCTATGAGGGTCATATCTTAATATATCACGGTCCTTACATGTACCAGGTTCTGATTCATCTGCATTAATTATTAAATATGCTGGCTGTCCTTCTTTTCTAGTTTTTGGCATGAAGCTCCATTTCAATCCTGTAGAAAATCCTGCTCCACCTCTACCACGCAATCCTGATTTTTTTATTTCTTGAATAATATGTTCAGGACCTAAGTTTAATATTTCTAAAATATTACTCCAAATACCCCTACTTTTTGCAGATCTCAAAAACGGAGAATATTGACCACTAAGATTAGTAAATACTTTATCACTATCCTTTAACATAAAGCCTTATACAATATTAGAAATTACCAAAAAACTAACAGAATTAATAACGACCTATACAAACACCGCTAACATTAAGACTATACTAACAATATTACATAACTCCTAAAAGTAAAAAACACATCCATTAAAAGAACATGATTAAACGGGTGGGCCTGGGAAGAGTTGAACTTCCGACCTCACGCTTATCAGGCGTGCGCTCTAACCACCTGAGCTACAAACCCCTAAAAGCTACTATAATTTAAGAAACAGAACTAGCTTCTAAGACATCAACAAACGTCTTATTATACACACCTTTCCTAAAATGTACAAAACCTGAGATTTTAGAAAAGATAGTATGATCTTTTCCAATACCAACATTCTTACCAGGGTGATATTTTGTCCCTCTTTGACGTATTATAATATTACCAGGAATTACTTTTTCACTTCCAAACTTTTTTACACCTAACCTTCTACCTCTCGAGTCCCGGCCATTACCGGAGCTACCACCAGACTTTTTCGTAGCCATATTTACTCCATATTGTTAATTTTAGTAACACGTAAAACAGTCATGTATTGTCTATGACCATTCTTTCTTCTATAATTTTTACGACGTTTTTTCTTAAAAACTATTATTTTATCATTTCTACATTGTTCAAGAACTGATGCTGTAACAATTGCATTATGTGTAAAAACAATATTGTTATTCACATCAGCCAACGCAATCACTTTATCCAAAGTAACTTCCTCCCCTACAGAAGCATTTAACTTTTCTATCTTTATAACATCCTGCTCTTTTACCTTATATTGCTTCCCACCAGTTTCAACAATAGCAAACATAATATATCTCTTAACGTTCAAATCAATTATTATTTTTAGTAATTCTGCTCAATATAACATAATATGTCAATAACATTGTTACTCTTTTAAATTAAGTCAACATTGAGAATAAATTTACATTTCACATAAAAGATATTACTATCTTGTAGAATTTTTAAATAACATCATAAAAGCAAAAGGTAATGTTGTGTTTAATATAACAATTAGTAAAATATTAGCTAGACAAATTTTAGACAGTAGAGGGTATCCTACTATCGAAGTAGAAACAATACTATCAAATGACATAAAAGCAAAAGCTTGTGTACCTTCAGGAGCTTCAGTAGGAAAATTTGAAGCTGTAGAATTACGAGACAATGATAAAAACTTCTATAACGGATACGGTGTAACAAAAGCAATTAATTTAATCAACTCAGAAGTTGCTCCACAAATTATAAGTATGAACACTTTAAACCAAGAAAAGATAGATAACGCATTAATTGAAATAGACGGAACAGATAATAAATCAAGAATTGGAGCAAATTCAACACTTGCAATATCATTAGCAATAGCAAAAGCTGCAGCATTAGCATTAAACATTCCTTTATACCAATATTTAGGAGGAATCACAGCAAAAGTACTTCCTACTCCTCTTATCAATGTTATTAATGGTGGAATGCATGCAGATAATAACCTAGACTTCCAAGAATTTATGATTATTCCAAATGGAGCTAATAAATTTGAAGACGCAATAAGAATGTCAGCTGAAGTATTTTTTCAGTTAAAACAAATTCTTAAACATAAGAAACTCAATACTAATGTAGGAGATGAAGGAGGATTTGCTCCAAACATAAGAATAAATACTGAGGTATTCGAAATCATTATAGATGCTGTAGAAAAGTCAGGATATAAAATGTATGAAGATTTTTCATTAGGGTTAGATATTGCTGCATCTACATTCTACAAAGATCAAAAATATAAATTTGCAGATTATGAATTAAATACTCAAGAATTAGTAGAATATTACAAAAAAATAATTTCACAGTATCCCATCATATCAATTGAAGATCCAATAGCAGAAGAAGATATAAACGGGTGGAAACTTATAACACAAGAGTTAGGTAACAAAATACAAATAGTAGGAGATGATCTATTCGTAACTAACTGTAAGTTAATTCAAAATGGAATTGATAATAACATGGCAAACGCAGTACTAATAAAACCAAATCAAATTGGTACATTAACTGAAACTTTTAATGCTATAAGACTTGCTCAAAAAAACAATTACAACGTTATAATATCACACAGATCAGGTGAAACAGAAGACACTACAATTTCTCACATAGCAGTCGCAACAAATTGCGGACAAATTAAAACTGGTTCTTTATCTAGATCTGAACGCCTAGCAAAATATAACGAACTATTATATATAGAAAAACTACTGGGCATTTCAGCAATATACTATGGATCATTATGAGCTTTATCGATGAAGCAAAAGTCTACTTAAAAGCAGGAAATGGTGGAAACGGCTGTAGTAGTTTCCGTCGTGAAAAATTTATTGAATTCGGAGGACCAGATGGCGGTAATGGCGGTAATGGTGGCAATATTGTTTTTGCTACAAGCAATCACATTAACACATTACTATATTTTAGATATAAACAGCATATAAAAGCAGAAAATGGAAATCCAGGTTCTGGCAAAAAGAAATCTGGATCATCTGGAAAAGATATTATTATAAAAGTTCCTATAGGCACTCAATTATATGATGAAGATGGAATATTAATTGCTGACCTTAGTTCAGAAAATCAAAAGGTTATAGTAGCACAAGGGGGTAAAGGTGGAACAGGTAATGCTAACTATAAAACATCTACTAATAGAGCACCTCGGTATTTTACCCTCGGAGAAGCAGGAGAAGAAAAATATATCACATTAAAATTAAAAATTATTTCAGATATAGGAATCATAGGATTGCCTAATGCAGGAAAATCCAGTTTTTTAGCTTCATGTACTGACTCAAAAACAAAAATTGCTGATTATCCTTTTACAACCTTAGAACCACATTTAGGAGTAGCTTTTATTGACAATAGAGAATTAGTATTAGCTGATATACCAGGATTAATTGCTGGAGCACATTTAGGATATGGAATAGGTGACAAATTTCTAAAACATATTGAAAGATGTTCTACATTACTACACATCATAGACTGCACTCTAGATGATATTATTGATTCATATGAATGTATTAGAAAAGAATTATTACTTTATAATAAAGAGCTAATTAATAAACCAGAGTTCATAGTATTAAATAAAAGCGATTTACTAGAGAAAAAAGAAATTACTAAAAAAAAGCAATTATTATCACAGTATACAAAAAAAGAGATATTCGTATCATCGATAAAAGATAATCGATATGCTATTTTATCTACTTTAATTCAATATATACATAAAAAAAATGCCAATGCCGAACCATATATATATGATCCATTTAATATATAACAAATCTCAAACTTTCATTTAAAGTACACACTATATTTTTAATATAGCTCTCAGCTTTGCAGACCTAGACCTAGGATTATTCAATATTTCTTCAAAACTTGGCCTTATCACTTTTTTATTAATTAACTGAAATCCTATTGGTGAAATTACACTACTTCCACTACATAATGATTTAAACATTACCTTTACAATTCGATCTTCCAAAGAATGAAAAGACACTACTATTATTTTTCCACCTGGATTTAATAAATCAGCAGAATCAATTATGCCTTGTTCTAATTCTTCTAATTCTTTATTAACCCATATTCTAATTGCTTGAAATGTCCTTGTTGCAGGATCAATACTATGATTTTTACTACGTGAGATTACAGATCTTACTATAGATGCAAGTTCACCCGTAGTTTTAATTGGTTTCTTTTTTCTTGATTCAGCAATCGCTTTCGCTATCTTACGAGAATACTTTTCACCTCCATACTGATATATAACATTAGCTATCTCCTCTTCAAATGCCGTATTCACAAATACCGATGCATCAACATTACTTATAGAAGTACTCATCCTCATATCAAGAGGACCATCTTTAGAAAAAGAAAAACCACGACTAGCATCTTCCAATTGCATAGAAGAAACTCCTATATCAAATACTATACCATCAACTTTTTTTAATTGAGCTCCATGCAATATTTGCTTTATTTTACTGAATTTACTAACACAAAAATGTACCTTGCCCGGAAAATCATTAACCAGTTTCTCATAGAAAACATTAGTACATTCATCTTGATCAATAGCGTAAACCTGACAATTTGCAGATTTCAAAATTGCTCTAGTATATCCCCCTGCCCCAAACGTTGCATCAACATATACTTTCCCATCTTGAGGATTTAATATGTCTAACATTTCGTTCAATAAAACTGGAGTATGCATGTATAATTTCTTTAAACAACAACATTGTATTACACTTTTAACACAAAAGACAGCGTTTTACTATGCATTTCAATATACTGTCACTCAATTAATAGCCATAATGAACTGTACATTAAAACAATAATTTAAACATGAAAAAAAACTTATAAAAAAACACAAATTAAAGCCCAACGTATTAAAATCTCCAGATTACTTGCAATCAGATATTATATATTTTTATAAACTTTCTTTTCTGTAATCACCATATCTAAAATTTGATCATGGCTTTCAGTAGGTACTATATCACATAATTGTATATCATACGCAACACCTATCACTTTACAATTTGGTTTTAATTTAGAAATAGTATTATCATAGTACCCTCCTCCAAAACCCAACCTATTTAAACATTTATCAAATGCAATAAGAGGTACTATTAATATATTTGGAATCACAGAATTAATTGTATTCCATTGATGAAACAATAATATTTTACTATTTTCTTCTATTACAGGAATTGCTACTATATGTTTTTGCTGCATTAAATAATCCATTAACGGTAATACATCAATTTCACCATCTATAGGTATATATCCAGAAATTATAGACATTTCTTCTATGATAACATTATTGACATAATTCTGTAATAAAGAATAAGACGCTTCTTTTTTATTTTTTACTTCTTTCCTTAACTTTCTATATTTTTTTCGCAACTCAGCTTTCTTATTGACAATGTCTTCAACAACCATAATTCTACTACAACATACCATAATACTCTTTTACATAAGCTAATGCACTAACAACTGCTGTATCAACTCTCAGTATTGTTGTACCTAAAGATAACCCATCACAAAAACTATAGGCAAAGCTTAACTCATCATTTGAAAAACCACCTTCTGGCCCTATAATAATATGAACGTTATTCTTACCTTTTAAAACCTCTGATGGAGGATGACCTTTACCTGTTTCATCACAAATCACGAAATTGTTGTCATCAGTTTTCAACTGCTTTAAATCAATAAAATCAATAGGAAAAGAAATATCTGGTATATCAAGCCTTCCACATTGTTCAGCAGCTTCAATAGCCCATTTTTTGCATTTAGATAAATTTATATTACTTGTTGCTATATGTTGTGTATAAATAGGCTGTATAAATGTTACTCCCATTTCTGTTGCTTGCCTAATGACATTCTGTAATGCAGTATTTTTGACAATAGAAAGACACAATGTTAAACTTTTAGGTACATATTGCCTTCTAATTAACTCATTTACTCTAATTTTAGTATTGCTAGATAATTCAAATATTTCGCCTATCCATTCTCCATCCCTGCCATTAAATAACTTTACCTCATCTAATTTCGCAGCACGCATTACATGACATATATAGTGAGAAGCAATATTATCTAATATTACTATAGAAGATTTACTAAGAGTACAATCCACATACAACCTAACATTCAGCTTTTTTGCCTTTTGTATCATTAGTTTGCAATTTACATTATCTCTCTTATTATCTCAAGAACATTATCAACATGTCCACTAACTTTTACATTTCTCCACATTTTTCTTATTTTTCCATTTTTATCTATTAAAAATGTAGAACGATCTATACCCATATAAGATTTTCCAAACATATTCTTTTCTACCCAAGTACCATATTGCTTTGATAACTCAGAACTTTCATCAGATATTAATTCAAATAATATATTATGTTTCTTCTTGAAATTTTCATGAGATTTTTCACTATCCTTAGATACACCAATTACAACAGTATTTAAATCAGCAAAATCATCCATCGCATCTTGAAAATCTTTTGCTTCCCTTGTACAACCAGGAGTATCATCTTTTGGATAAAAATACAATACTATATTCTTTTCACCTTTATAAGCATCAATACCCTTAAAATGTGGTGCATCATCCCCTATTTCAACTGTCATATATTCCTCCATATAAATTTTTTAAAACAATGCTATAAATATTAATAGGAGTCAATAATTTTCACATATTTTAATACAACTCTGATTGCAGCTTCAATAAATATGTGTATAGTAAAATATCTATACTCAATAATAAACATTATGACAGAACATTACTCACAATTAACAGGAGAACCTGATTTCCCATCAATAGAAGAAGAGGTATTAAAGTTTTGGAAAGAAAATGATACTTTCAAAAAATCTGTAGATAACCGTGATGAAAACAAAAGATTTATATTTTACGATGGACCACCATTTGCAAATGGATTACCTCATTACGGGCATTTGCTAACTGGATTCATTAAAGATACTGTAGCTCGTTATAAAACAATGGCAGGATTTAAAGTTGACAGAAGATTTGGGTGGGATTGTCACGGGTTACCTGCTGAAATGTTATCAGAAAAAGAACTGGGAATATCAGGAAAGTTAGCAATTGAAAAATTTGGTATAGAAAAATTTAATAATCATTGTCGCAATTCTGTAATGAAATTTTCAAAAGAATGGCAGCAATATGTAGATAGGCAAGCACGGTGGGTAGATTTTGAAAATGATTATAAAACTATGAATCCATCTTTTATGGAATCAATAATGTGGTCATTTCATGAATTGTGGAACAAGGGATTAATATACGAATCTGTCAAAATTGTACCATACAGTTGGGCATGTCAAACACCTCTTTCAAACTTTGAAACTAGAATAGACAATGCATACAGACAAAAAACAAGCAAAACTGTTACTGTAGCATTTGAATTATTAGAAAATCCCAAGTTTCCTACAATAGAAAATGTCAAAAAATATAAAATGCTAGTCTGGACTACTACCCCATGGACTTTACCTTGCAATCTTGCTCTAGCTATAAGCGCAAGCATTAAATACTGCGGAGCTATTATTAATCAAGAAATGTTTATTTTTGCTAAAGGATATTTAAAAATTTTCGAAGAACATTGTAAAAAAAATAAAATAGAATATCAGTTATATAATAAAGATATTTTATCTATTAATTTAGAAAACTTACATTATAAACCTCTATTTGAATACTTCGCAGATATTAAAAATGCATTTAAAGTTCTAACAGCAGATTTTGTAGTAGAAGGAGAAGGAACTGGAATAGTACATATTGCTCCAGGATTTGGAGAAGATGACTTTATATTATGTCAAAAGCAAGGTATTCCAAACATTGATGGAGATACATCTAGTTTACTATCAACTATTTGCCCTATAGACGATGGAGCAAAATTTACTAATAAGATTTCAGACTTTGCAAACATGCATGTATTTGATACAAATGATGAAATTATCAGTATATTAAAACAGAAAAATCTTTACTTTAAGACAGATCAATATTTACACAATTATCCACATTGTTGGCGCACAGATACTCCATTAATATATAGAGCAATGTCATCTTGGTACGTTAAAGTCACAAAAATAAAAGATAAGATGATAGAACTTAATAAGACTGTAAACTGGATTCCTAATTATATACGCAGTGGACAATTTGGTAAGTGGCTAGAAAACGCTAAAGATTGGGCAATATCACGTAACAGATTTTGGGGAACTCCTTTGCCAGTATGGAAATCAGATAACCCGAATTATCCAAGAATCGATGTATATGGATCAGTAAAAAAAATATTCGATAATGTCAGAGCATTAGAAGAAGATTTTGACATATCATCTATAAATGATCTACACCGCCCATATATTGATAATCTAGTACGTCCTAACCCAGATGATCCAACTGGAAAATCAATGATGAGACGTGTTAATGATGTATTTGATTGTTGGTTTGAATCTGGCTCAATGCCTTATGCACAACTTCATTATCCATTTGAAAATAAAGAATTTTTTGAAAACTACTTCCCAGCAGATTTTATTACTGAATATATTGCTCAAACTAGGGGATGGTTTTATACATTATTCATATTATCCACAGCATTATTTGATAAGCCACCATTTATAAATTGCATATGTCACGGTGTAGTGTTAGATACTCAAGGACAAAAATTATCCAAAAGACTTAACAACTATGCTGATCCCATGCAAATGTTCAAGCAATATGGTTCTGATGCTATGCGATTCCTAATGTTATCACACACAGTACTATATGGTGGAGATCTATTACTAGATAAAGAAGGAACAATGATACGAGATGTACTACGTAATGTCATAAAACCAGTATGGAACAGCTACAATTTTTTTACTATTTATGCAAATATAGACAAAATAAAAGCAGAAATTATTACAGATCTCAACGGAATAAACAACATAATGGACAGATACATAATATACGAGTGCATCAGTACTATAAAGTCTATATTTAATGCTATGGAAGAGCTAGACAAATGCTCTAATAACTTTGGGTATAATATAAAACTAGCATGCAACAATATTACTCAGTTTTTTGAAATATTAAATAACTGGTATATTAGAAGATGTAGAAGTAGATTCTGGTCATCAGAAATCAATCAAGACAAAATAGATGCGTATAATATATTATATACCGTCATATATTTCATGATAAAAGTTTCTGCTCCATTTTTACCTATTATTACTGAAGCAATTTGGCAAAAATTAAACTTTCAAAAAGAAGAATCTGTACATTTATCATCACTACCAAATATGAATAACTTCATGTTAAGTGATAAAGATCAACAAAATACTCAATTTATGAAATTAACAATAAGCATATGTAATTATGTGCTATCTATCAGGAATATTCATAATATTAGGGTCAGACAACCTCTTAATAAAATAGTTATATATAGCTATAATTGTCCAGAATTACTCAATCTACCTATAGAATACCAAAATATTTTATTGGAAGAAATAAATGTAAAAAGTATATCATTTAAATCTGATATATCTGATATAGCATCGTTCCAACTAAAATTAAACTTTCCAGAACTTGGAAAAAGGATACCTGATAAAATTAAACGTTTAATATTTTTATTAAAAAATAATCAATGGGAAATATTAGAAAATAATCAGTTACTTCTTGGTACAAAAGAAGCAGAACATTATATAATAAATAATAATGAATATACATTAACTCTTAAAGTGCATAATGATTTTGCATGCACTATTAACTTAGACCAAAATTTACTTGGTGTAGTGTTATTAGATCATGAACTTTCTGATGATTTGATAATGGAAGGCATAGCAAGGGATATAGTAAGAGTAATACAACACTCTAGAAAAGATAATAAATTTAATATCTCTGATAAAATAGATGTTATGATATATACAAAAGATAAAATAGTACAAGACTCTATTAAAACATGGTCTCAATATATAGCGCAACAAACTTTATCTATATCACTTATTGCATGTGAAGAGATTACAGATGTTAAAAATATCACAGAGTATTGTAAAACTACAATAAAGGATAAAGATGTATCTGTGTTTTTAAAAAAATCAAACACTTCAGTTTGATTAACAGTCTCATTGACTATTGGAAGAACACTGTATCTAATACTACGTATATTATTTCTATTATAATTACATTATCTAAAACACATCTTTAAAAAAACATATACTACAACTGTTAATGCATTTCCTCTAAAGGAACTATGGAAAATATTTTTAACCCACTACTGATAATATACGCAACAGATTTAGCCAAATATATCCTTGCAGATGTAAGATTAACATCATTATCTATAATAAAACGTCTATTTGCATTCTTATTTCCATATCCCCATAACACATGAAAAGCTTCAGCAACTTCTATTAAATAAAAAGTTATGCGATGTGGCTCTGCAGTTTTTGCAGACATCTCAACTACATTTGGCCATTTTGCAAGTAACTTAATTAACAGTATTTCTTCCTTTGAAGATAACACAGAAAAATCCGTATCCTCTATTCCTAAAATATTTGGAGCATTACGCATTAATGAACAAACACGAGCATGAGCATATTGTACATAAAATATTGGATTATTTTTAGATTGTTCAACAACTTTAGCAAAATCAAAATCCAAAACTACATCACTCTTACGAGTTAACATCATAAATCTGACTACATCTTTACCAACTTTTTCTATAACATCTCTTATAGTTAGAAATTCACCAGATCTTTTCGACATCTTTACTTGCACTCCATCATCAAGAAAATTAACAGTATTGTGCAATTTTATATCTACAGTAGCATTATTATTACTTAATGCCTTCACTGCAGCTTTTAATCTTTTTACATAACCAATATGGTCAGAACCCAACTCTAAAATCATATGTTGAAAACCACGTGATATCTTATCAAAATGATAAGCTATATCGTTTGCAAAATAAGTCCAACTACCATCAACTTTCTGTAAAGCTCTATCTACATCATCTCCGAAATCAGTAGATTTAAACAACATTTGTGTTCTAGGCTTCCAATTTTGCATTTCTGTCCCTTTTGGTTGCTCTAACACTCCATAATATATTAATTGCTTATCTTCTAAAAGTTTCACACACTTTTCTACAATATTATTTTTTAATAACTCAGCCTCTGACGTAAAAACATCATGCTCAATTCCCAACAATGCAAGATCTTCTTTAATAAGATTCATAAGATATTCAAGAGATACATCACGTATAATCTTCATCTTACGGACAAAACTCATCTCTAATAAATCTGTCCCATATTTTTCATATAGAAGCTTTCCTATCTCTCGTAAATATAATCCTGGGTACAACCCACTGCCTATTACAATATCTTGACCTGTAGCTTCTTTATATCTTAAATATACAGATTCAACTAACACGTCTATTTGTGTACCAGCATCATTAATATAATATTCCCTAACAACTTGATATCCTACTTTTTCCAATAAATTCGCTAATACATCACCAAATATAGCACCACGAGCATGTCCAATATGCATTGGTCCAGTAGGATTCGCAGAAACAAATTCTACATTAACTTTCTGTCCATTTCCTATATTAACATTAGCAAAACCCTCTTTTAACATATTAATAGAAGCTACTACTTCATACCATACATAAAGAGAAATACTAAAATTAATAAAACCTGGCTTCACAACATTAATGCTAGATATTTCCTTAATATTAGAAAATTCAGATAGTAAAATTTCTGCTATCTCTAGTGGACTTTTTTTTATATGACTACTTAAAATTAAAGCTGCATTAGTATACAAATCCCCATGATTATGATTATTAGGATAATCAACTATTAACTTACTTAATATAACATCATCCAGCACTATTAATTTCTTATCACTTAATATATGTAACTTTTCCACTATACAATTTTTAACAGTATTAATTAAATTCATCGATAGTAATCTCTTATAATTTCCACTATAACTTCCACTACATTATACAGCTTTCCACCAATATTAAAAGTAAGCAATATAATATTTATTAGCTCACAATATTAGGTACCTACTAAATAACTTGTTGACCATACAGAATTAAATTTCACATCATAAATTATTAATAAACAAAAATTTAAATTATAAATGATTTTATGCTAATTATAGTATAATTCCCGGACATCATTAATTAATACTTAACTAAAGTATATTAAGTCACATAATTATCCAGCAGTAGTTAAATATAATAACACAAGTAATAAATTATATATTCCCCAATTTTACTTACATATGTATGATAGTACATCAACTACTATAAAACGAGCTTTAATGTGAGGTGGCAGGATCAAGGAATAGTAATTGCAATAAGAAAATACGGTGATGATCAAATTATAATTTCTATATTTACTCAAAAACATGGTTTAAAAAAAGGATTAGCAAAGTATTCCAAAAAAGCAACTCACAGGTTACAAATAGGAGATTATGTTAATGTAACATGGAGCTCAAGACTAATAAGTAATCTAGGTTGTTTTAAGTATGAATTAATTAAATCCACTCTATACCACTATATACAAGATAATCTTAAAACAATGTGTATAGCTTTTTCTACTGTTATATTAGATCAAGTATTACCAGAGAATGAAGAAAATTACATTATTTATAATTGCCTAGATATTTTTATTAATTCAATACAATTTCAGGATATTAATTGGAAAATTAAATACCTTAGATTAGAATTAACTCTATTATCAGAATTAGGATTTGGGTTAGATCTATCACGATGTGCTGTAAATAATACAAATGAGAACTTAACATTTATTTCTCCAAAAACTGGAAAAGCAGTCTCAAAAACCGTTGGATTACCATATAGCAAAAGTTTATTACCCCTACCTCAATTATTATATGATGTGTATAATAATTATGAATACAAATATTCTAAAACAGATTTTAAATTAAGCTTAAATGTATTAGGATACTTTTTCAAAAAACACTTTCTGACAGAAAAAAACACAATTTTAATAAAATATAGAGAAGAAATAATAAAACTTATAGATCTACGAGATTAACTTTTTCTTACGCCAACCAACTAAAAATATCTTCTATTAATGCCACTGATTTTTATATAAAACACTACCAACTTGCAGTAAATCCTATTTTACATTACACAATAATTTATTTTTATCAAACTCAAATAATACACATATTAAAAATATATTTACAATTATACAATATAATATAGATTATCATTTTTCACTTAGTAATTAGTCTATGGAAGGAAATGAAAGTGGCGGAATAAATGTGTCTGCATTGCAATCTTACCTGCATCAACAGAATACCGGCAGTGGAGGAGCACCAGAAGATGAAGAAACAGTATTTTCCGTTTTTGTATTTCTTGCATGGTTTTACAAAAATGTACCATGTTTTCTTGACAGTGCAACTGGAAATGTGATTGCCTCAACCACATGTTTAGGAGCAAACTTACCAACTACAGTAGTGTTTGGATCAGAAATGACAAAAAACATTTTTGGATTGCCAAAATTATTACCAGACTCACAATCAGGAGATGCATCTGGCGAAGGAGGAGGTGAAGATGCAGCAGCTGCCAGTGGGGAAAATGATGGAGAAGGTATACAAGCAGCACACCCTGATGATCCATACGCTCACGATGATTACCCACATGCTAACCAAGAGGTTGCTGAGGCTACCGGCAATGGACTCAATAATGTAAATCACGAACTACAACAAGAACCTGAATATCATCATGATCGTTCGCCTAGCCCTACTCCCACTACACATCAACCAAGTCAGTATGACCACGATTTCCATTAATATTATCAAAGCAGCATTACATGCATTACACACTTAACAATATTAAGCAATAATAATTGCAGTTAAGTTTATAGGCCATTAAGCAACTTATCAACCTGCTCTATATATAAACAACATACTAAACAGCAGCATTCTATAGGCTTTAAAGATGGCAATGGTCGGAGCGGAGAGATTTGAACTCCCGACCACTTGGTCCCAAACCAAGTGCGCTACCAGGCTGCGCCACGCTCCGTAATAGATATAGATATGGTATCAAGAATATACATTATATCAATAAAATAATTCTTGTCACCAGACAAAAATAATTTATCATTTTACTTTAACGTAACAAATGTAAACATATATCTACTATCGTAAAAACTGCTAAAGGGCGTAAAATTTCTTCCACACGGTGGCTGCACAGGCAATTAAATGACCCCTATGTTTCATTAGCAAAAAAACAAGGTTATAGATCTAGGGCTACGTTCAAGTTGATAGAAATGGATAGCAAGTTTTCTATCTTTAAAAAAGGACAGTATGTATTAGATCTTGGATCATCCCCTGGAGGGTGGTCTCAGTTTGCAGCACAAAGGGTATCACACAACAATAATAACCCAGTATTTGCTGTTGATATACAAAATATGGATGCAATTCCCAATGTAATATTTATTCAATGTGACATTATTAATGATATAGAACTCTTAAGTGATAAATTTCATAATAAAAAATTTGATGTAATATTATCTGATATGGCACCAAAGGCTTGTGGGAATAAACAAGTTGATCATGCAAATATAATTAATTTATGCGAAATATCTCTTGATATTGTAGTAAGATTTACACGTGAAAACGGAGTTTTCATCACTAAAATTTTACAAGGAGAATATGAAAAAGAATTCTATCAATCAATGAAAACTTATTTTCAATCAGTAAAGTATTTTAAACCAAAAGCAAGTAGAAAAGACTCATCAGAAATGTATTTAGTAGGACTAGGATTTAAAAAAGATTCACAAGATATTAAAACAATTGAATCATAATACAACATTATACTAATCAATAAATATTTATAAAATTTCTTAAAATATTAAGAAATTACTTTACAAACACAATAATAAATACGATATATAAAGTTGTAATGAACAATTAAGAAACTAGTAATGCCGACCTTATATTCACACATTAATTAAACACCTTATGATGGCACGAATTAAGAGTATAGGCTTTTACGGAATACACACAATAAATGTTGATGTACAAATACACGTTGCAAAAGGCATACCTGCTTTTAATATTGTTGGGTTGCCAGATAAGGCAGTTGCTGAATCTCGTGAACGTATTAGAGCTGCTCTAAACTCAATCAATATATCGTTACCCACACAAAGAATTACTGTAAATTTATCCCCTGCAGATTTATTTAAAGAAGGAAGTCATTATGACTTACCTATTGCTATAGGCTTACTAATGATTATTGGGATAATACCAAAAATCAACGACTTACCATACATTATACTAGGAGAGCTGTCATTAGATGGCTCAATAACTTCAGTTTCTGGAATATTACCCGCTGCTATAAGTGCTTATAAACAAAAAACTGGTATAATATGCCCATATAACAATGGAGCAGAAGCATCATTTATCAAAGACATTGCAATATTATCTCCTAAACATCTTATATCACTAATTAATTACTTCAATAACAATGAACCTATACCTGTTTCAAATGATAAACTTTCAATAGAAAATCCAGAATATCTAGATATGAAAGACATAAAAGGACAATTGATAGCAAAAAGAGCTTTGGAAATTGCTGCAGCTGGCGGTCATAATATATTAATGGTTGGTCCTCCAGGTACTGGAAAATCAATGTTAGCAAAAAGATTACCAGGAATATTACCAGATTTAACTTATGAAGAGATAATAGAAATAAATAGCATAACAAGTATTATCAAAAAATCTAACAAATCAATATCAACCATACGTCCTTTCCGTGATCCTCACAGTTCACTATCAATAGCAGCTATGGTAGGAGGTGGAAAAAATATCAAACCAGGAGAAATTACATTAGCTCACCAAGGTATATTATTTTTAGATGAACTACCAGAATTTTCAAGATCAGTATTAGACTCCTTAAGACAACCATTAGAAAATAAAGAGATTCTTATATCCAGAGTAAACACTCATATAAAATATCCAGCAAATTTCCAATTAATTGCAGCAATGAATCCATGCAGATGTGGCTATTTTGGTGATCTATCAAAATCTTGTTCTAAGACTCCTAAGTGTGCTATTGAATATCAAAGTAAAATTTCTGGTCCATTAAATGACAGAATAGATATACACATAGAAGTACCATATATCAATATGCTATCATATGATAATCATAAAAAAGTAGAAAGCTCAAAAACAATAAAAGAACGTATTATTCTTGCAAAAAAATTTCAAAAAAATCGTTATGGTAAGTTTTTTAACGATATGATAGTATCAGAAGATATTATAACAAAATTTTTAACTCCAGATAAATCTGGAATACAACTTCTTAAACATGTATTAAAAAAACAAAACATATCTGCTAGGCAATATACAAAAATTCTTAAAGTTGCTAGAACAATAGCTGACTTATCTTTACAAGAACTCATATCATATGATCACATTGCAGAGTCTTTATCTTACACTCAACAAAAACATATAAAAATATGAAGCTATCAACTAAAAATATATAAAATATTAGTAGTATATTTATATATCTTTTTAAAATATTAATATATTTTCTTGATTTATATTAAATATATATTTAATATTAAATTAAATAATTAATTTATAAGGTTAATAACCATGATACATAACGGTAATAAAAAACATTCTGCTACCAATGCACTTCTCAATGTAGCAACCGTAGTTTCTGCTTTAGTAATGACATTCTCTGCATTTTGCACAATATATTCTGGATTAAACCTTGCATTTAATATAAAAATACCTGGTACTCCTCAAACATCAATGGGTCTTTTTCTTGCATTTGTTCTAACTTTTACAGCAGGTAGCCTATCACTTATAAGCGCAGCAGTAGCAAATAGATTATCACAACCATTCGTTTTAACACAAGAAACATCAAGAAACACATCACAACAAAATACTTCTGAAGATGATCAACATAGGTTAAGAAGCACATCACAACAAAATACTTCTGAAGATGATCAACACAGGTTAAGAAACACATCACAACAAAATACTTCTGAAGATGATGATCAACACAGGTTAAGAAATACATCAGAACTAGATGGCCAAGATAATAATAGTCCACCATCTTCTGTTGTTAGACAATCTACTATGCAAGGAATTCCTAGTGCACAACAAGAAGTATAGAATAGTATTACTCTATACGCAACTTCTCTATGAAAAAACCAGAAAAACATGTACTTAACTTACATCAAGTATCTTATAGCATATATTTTTCTAGTACGACATTATATTTATATAGTGTCGTACACACAAATTCTTTTCCTAAATAATTCAATGTTAAATAAACATGTTTTTTAATCTGTAGTTGAGTTCAGCTCCATATATAAAAAATATACTTAAAATATAGAAAAACAACAATGATGCTATAATGCTGGCTAAACTCCCATATATTATATTCAATTGGTGAAAAGTTTTTATATACCAAGTAAAAACAAAGGATGAACATGTCCATAATAAAGTAACTAATATTGCACCTGGTATTACATCCATTAAACTTTGTTTAATATTTGGTACAATAAAATACAATAAAGTAATAGATATAAACAATACCAATTCACTCACAGTATATTTTAAATATCCTAAATCCTTATTTAACATTTCATAAATCACAGGAAGTAAAATTATACATACCATAGCAATAATTATTGTCAAAGTGATCACAAGAAATTGAAAAATACTTAACAATCTACGAAAAATATAAGAAGGTGGACTAGAAACTCTACATGCTTTATTTAATATAGTCCTTATTCCTTCTACAGCAGATGAAGCAGTCCATATTGTCCCTATAACTGCTAATGTTAATAAGCTATGAGGAGGTCCTGAAATTATTTCTTGAATCCGTGGCATAAGTCCTGAAATAACTTCATGAGGGATATTATCATTGATTAATATAATCAATTTATCATTAATACTAATATCATAGTGGTTTAATAACTGAGCTACGTTCGACACTAATGCCATAAAAAATACTAAAAAAGGAAAGATTGATAATAATATAATAAATGACAAATAACCTGCATGTTCTATCCCATCATGTCTGATCATATCAACCATTGCATAATATATACATTTCAAAAGACATTTTATTTTTTCTTTTAACATATTTTCATTGCCTTTTAATAAATAATTACTGAATTACTAAAAATTAAAATATAAATTTCATCTCTTCAAAACTAAAACATTAAATATTAATACTACAACTATGTTATAACAAATTATATATTTATTTAAAAAAACATATAGCTAGAGAATAATATGCAAGAATTCGAATATATTAAAAATTACATATATAAATTAGATGATGATTCATTAATAGGAGATGATGCTGCTACTATAAATTGTACACAAAATAAATTATTAGTAACAAAAGATATACTTATAGAAGGTGTACATTTTTTAAAACAGTGCAATCCAAATATATTAGCTAAAAAAGCTCTTAGATCAAACTTATCAGATATTGCAGCAATGGGAGCTATACCTTACGGCTACTGCTTAGGATTAGTACTACCTAATAACATATCCCAAGATTGGTGGAAAAATTTTACTGATAGCTTAAGAGAAGAACATGAAAAATTCTGTATAAAACTATTAGGAGGTGATACAACATCTCATAAACAAGATGAAATTATAGTAAGCATTACTGCATTTGGAACAAGTAATGGTAACATACTAAAAAGATCTGGAGCAAAAATTGGAGACTTTATCTATGTTAGCGGCAATATTGGAGATGCTGCACTTGGATTACTTGTGTATCAAAAAATAATCAACAAAAACTATTACAAACTAAAAAATAAATATGATATACCTCAACCAAGAATTAATTTAGGAATCAGCATTAATAAAATCGCGTCTTCATGTATAGACATTTCTGATGGATTAATACAAGATATTGAACATATTTGCAACTCATCTCAAGTAGGCGCATCAATATATTTAGATAAAATACCTTTATCAAATGAAGCCAAAGAAATAATAAACAATACACCTCAATATATAAACTATATTTTATCTGGAGGAGACGATTATGAATTAGTGTTTACGATAAATCCCAAATTCTCTCACCTAATACAAGACATATCTTGTAAAAATAAAGTAAAAATAAGTAAGATAGGAGAGATAACACTAGGCAATTGCGTCACACTATATGATAATAACAGAAATATTATTACACCAACAAATAAAGGATTTAATCATTTTATGTAATAAAATATATTAATACTCAAAAGATACTAAAACATTATACTTAACACCAAATATGAATTAATAAAGACCTTATTTGTTTTCATACAAACAATACCTACATTATCTATGTATACACTTAGCAGTTTAACTAAAAATCTTTTAATCAAAACAGTATATTTTTGAAAACGATACTTTATATCATCACAATAAACTAAAGCATAAAGTATATTACTCGGTTTTTGTATAAAATATGTTATTCCAAATAGGATTTTTTATTTTTTCTAACAACATCTTATGTTTTTTTATTTCTTCCTCACTTACTTCATAAATTCGTGGTTCTATACAAAGATTTTCACATCTTTTATCTATATTACTAGCACTTGAAACGTTATTATTATAAGAAAACTCCAAAGTCTTTGTAAACCCCCCATCAATTGTACATATACCTTTCCTAGCAACGTTGCATCTAATAATGCCCCATGAAACTTTCTATCCTGTAGAGAAATATTAAATCTTCTACATAAAGCATCTAAAGTAGATGAAACTCCAGGAAACTTTTTCCTAGCTAAAACAAGAGTATCAACAACTTGAAAGTCAGAGTTATAACTTTTATTAATCCTATCAAGTTCCATCTTAATAAATTTAATATCAAATCCAGCATTATGAATAACTAAGATGCCATTATCAATAAATTCCAAGAACTTATCGGCTATTTCTGAAAACTTAGGTTTATCTTTTAGCATATCAATAGTAATGCCATGAATTTTTGTTGCATAATAAGGTATATCACGCTCAGGGTTAATATATTCATGAAATACTTTGCCAGTAAAAACACGATCTATTAACTCTACACATCCTATTTCTATTACTCTATCTCCTCCATCTGGATCCAATCCTGTTGTTTCAGTATCCAATACTACTTCTCTAACTCCTTTATAATATGACATATATTTTTCTACCAATCTTTTTACATCTTAAAACATTTAAACACTAAAAAATATTTTTCGCGTACACAATATACTAGATAAAAAACATACAATAAAAAATATTACACTAATAAAATATACAGAAAGAATTAAATAGAAAATCTCTTAAAATTACATATCAAATAGAAACAAAACTAATTCTATTTTTAAACAAAAGGCATAGTAGTATGTATTAATCAGATAGTAATTTATACATACTACATACAAGTAAGTTATAGTAATTCTATCACAAAAATACAATTAAATCTTAGAATTCATACTTAACACCTAGTAATAGCACACTACCATCACGTGAAACTTTAAAATTCTTATTATCTATATTAAAATAATGATAATTTCCAAAAACTTTGTATTGTCCCTTATGACTACTACTTAGAGATAAATTATAATCAATACCTAAACTAAAGTCATAGAAGTGAGTATTAACTTTATTACTTCTAAAATAAGATGTACTAATTGAAGCGTTACTGTACACATATTTTGCACCAATGTTCCAATAATAAGTATACTGATTATCAGGAGAAAACATTTTTAAAGGAGCTTCAGTAGCAGAATAAATCGTATTAATATAACCTGATTTTCCCAAATATCCATAAGAACCTGCAACTATAACATCACGATAAGTAACAGATGTACCAATAGCAAAAGCTGCTAAATTTTCAGCAGATGGATACTTTGAGTATGACTTTAACTTATCAATATCAGTAGATCCATATTCTCCAACAACAGATGCTTGAAAATCAATATCATTAAAAGAATGATTATACGATAATCCAGCACTTACAATATTTTCATAACGTGCTTGCAAAAACTCTATTTTAGACGGAACTATACCTTCTATAGTGACATCTTGAACTTTTTCTTTACCTAATGCATTATATAAAATATTATCTTTATCATTAGGATTTGCTTGTATCTCAGAAGTTGTATCTGCACTTATTACAGGAGGTAGTGTTAATTTTTTAATATTATAAGAACTCACACTTTCGAATAAGTTACTATCATAACCTGTTGGAGAATAACTAATACCAAATTTTACACCCATAAAATTCGGAGATTGATAAGATATCCTGAATGGCAAATTATTAACAAAATCCTTATCTTTAATAGAAATAACATTATTATTACTCCTGTTAAACACACTTTCACTATATAATCCAGGAAATACTTGATACTGTACTTTTCCATCAAGGTTTGATAAGTTTGTGTATTGTAACCAAGCAATACTATTATCTCCAGCTCCTATACTAGAAGCATCTATTTTCATTATAGACTCAACACCTTCTTGATATCCAAATGATAAATTCCCATAACCAGATTCAACAAATAATTGTGCTCCTCTATTATATGCTTTCATCGAAGGAATAAAATTCTCACTTTTCATAGCAGGTATAGCCAATTGAAAATTACCACCATAGAAAATTCCAAGATCAGAATTATTATTTATAGATTTTATATTTAAAACACCATCTAATTTTACTCCATGATCTTGCATTTTTTCTGAATTATTAGTAAACCAAGCATAAGACAATACTTTTCCCCCAAGATCAATTCTATGATAACTCTTAATTGATGGATGCAAACTTGCTTGTTTTACATATTCATTATTTTTTATAAGGTTTACTAGTTTTTTCTGATTTTCATGATTTTTATCTATATTATCTACTGAAAAAGCATCAACATTATACAAAAGCAAGAAAGAAACAAAAGCAGTAGCAAACGAAAACTTTTTCATAAAGATTACCGAAATTAATTTAATAAATAAATATATTAACAATACTTAATCAAGTATAATATACAATGTCAAGAAATAATCTTTATATTGTTAATAAATAATATAAAAATATAATGATGTATATAATTTTTTTACTAAAAATCAAGACAAATCTAAAAAATAATTAAAATAACAATACAAGCAATATAATAAAATTGAAAGGATATCAGAAAAAAATTTAAATAAAAGATAATAAACCTAGCTTTATCAAAAGAACTAAACTATATTCTTAGATGAACACTATCAATACAGTAACGTTATTATGTAGCTATAAAAGACATAAACACATAAGGTATTAAAATATAAAAGTATAGCACTACCCAAACATACACACGCTATACTCAAAAAACACATTACAGAAATTCAAACATACAACATAACCTTTCTCAGCAAATAATCAATAGTAATAATACAAATATTTAAAACTCTAATTTAGCACCTACTAAAAATATGTTACCTGATCCATTACTTGCATTTCTGATAACATTACTTTTATCAAGTCCTGTACCTATGACAGGAGAAATACCTGGTTTTGCACTATTATCATAACCATCGTCATAACGAACATTATCTACAGCAATAGTAATTTCCGAAAATTTATAGTGGTGATAATTTCCAAATAATTTGCACTTCATTTTACTTTGCTCTTTTAATAAATGATACTCAACACCTAAACTAATATCCTGTAATATATTACTACTCCTATTACTCTTAAAATATGTAACACTAATATTAGAAGATTTATATTGATACCCAAAAGCTATATCCCAATAATAAGTGTTAGACCTTTCACACATTGTATATATAGCATTAGATTCCCCATTTCGTGCTGTCTTTTTATGCAGAATGTAGTGCTTTGCAAAACCAGAATGCCCCAAATACCCATAAGCAATAGCAAAGCTAACATTACTATAACTCAATAGAGAACCAATAGATATACCTTGTAAATTATAGTTTTCCGGATAAATATCATAATTTTGTGTATTAAAATGTAGCCTAGGATGAGCATACTCACCTACAAGAGAAGTACTAAACTTAAAGCCATTACTTAAATCATAGCTATAAGCTATACTACCACTTAATATATGTTCATATTTTGCACCAAAAAACACCTGATCTGATTTATTTTTGGAACGTTTTGTTACTATAGATTCCCTTTCCCCTTTTTTAGTGACTTGAGTATCTCCTTTTTGAATAACTGGTAAGTTACTGTCAAACTTTTCTAAATCTGGTAATGTAATTGTCAAGTTTTTTAACTCAATCTGAGATATAGGGATCTTAACTTCTTCTATACTATCTACTTCAATACCAAATTCAATAGGATCATGAGAAGACACTCCTGCTCCTGGCACACCAAGTAACTCAATTTTACCTTTACATGGTAGATATCCTTCTTCTTTGTCCTTAAACTTAATATGAAGAGCATTTTTATCCAGTTCTTGCTGCTTAGACAACTCTAATTCAGCATCTAATTTAGCTGTTCCCAACTTTTTAACTAATTCACTTAAATTGACAGTAGCAGATGGTAACTTTACTTCAAAAGTAGGAAGTTGATTAACCACTTTGTTTGCCTTAACAGAATATATATCAAGTGTTCTACCAAAATGCTGAAATTTATAACCTAAAGGAGAATAACTAAAACCAAACCTCAATCCCATAAAATTAGGAGATTGATAGGATATCCTAAAAGGTAAATTATTAATAAAATCCTTACTACCATCCACAGTAGATGTCATATTATCATTATTCCGAAATACGTTTTCACTATATAATCCAGCAGAAAAAAGAAATGGATACATTGTATACCCTAAAGCATTCTTTTTTTCAGATAATACACCTCTCAGATGCTGTGTCCAACTGCTACTTTCATCTCCAGCCACTATATTAGAAGAATCTATCTTCATCATAGATTCTACTCCTTCTTGATACCCCATTGAAAAATCACCATATGGAGTAGAAGCAAATATTCTAGATCCTCTATTTAAAGCAGCTTTTTTTTCAAAATTTTTCCCTTGAACATGAGGTATAGCTATCTGAAAATCTGCACCATATTTAACACCAGAATCATTTGATTTTATTTCAGCCCCTAAACGTAATATAGCATCACAATTCATACCCCAATCATCTGCACTACCAGATATATCATAGAAACTTTTCTTTTCATCTGATGAAGCCCACATATAAGATATAGCTTGCCCACTTACTAAAGCACGACCTACTTTTGATGAACGATCATACTCGCCATTTCCTGAATCCTTTGTCTTAAAAAGATTTTTTCCATTAATACCATTAGATTGTTTGTTATTTCCATCATTAGGATTAAAAATACCAACATCACCTAACATATCTGCTGAAAATAAAATATTTCCATATAACACAAAAAAAGAAGCTAAAGCAGATGCTACTAAAGTAAATTTCATAACATAACCATCTAGTATTAAGTAAGTTAGATATTAATCACCAAATAATAGTAAGTAAAGTACTTTATACAATTTTTACTAGAATATTAGTTAATACTGGAGGCATTATCATAAATAATGACAAATAATGTTAAAAAAAATAATTATATCCATTAAAAACAAAATTATAAAATATTGGACACACTTAGCATATGAAGTAAAAGAAGTAGTAAAGAACAGAATCTCTACTACATGGCAATACCATAATACGTAAAAAACAACAATAAATTAATAGGTAAAAAAACAGAATATAAAATCACTACACTATTATTAGAAATATCAAAATATACTATGAGCCCTGAGATTTACATTATGTATGATCTAAAGAAACTGCAAATACTTTCAATAACATACTAGACATTTCAAAATATATAACTAATCAAAACAATATATTATATCTCTTAGTACTGCTTATTACATATAACTACACTGTGATTACTAATAAAAGTATTAAACAAAAACTATAGTTTTACATGATAACAACATCTTTCTAAAATAATGAAAATTTAAAAACTTAACTTTGCACCCACTAACAATATACTGCCCTTACCATTCACATGAATCCTATAAGTGTCACTAAATTGGCGAAAAGTATAATAATTGTAATTAGCAAACAAACTACTCTTAAAACCGCTATATTTTAAAATATCATATTCAATGCCTACATTTACATCACTTAATTCATTACCAACCCTATTACTCATAAAGTAAATAACACTTAGACTTAAAGGTGCATACTTATAAGCAATACCTATATCCCAATAGTAATCCATGTCTTTCAAATACAGCCAGTGAATAACACTCCTATATACATACTCATAAGGAACTCCATGTATAACACACTTATCATAAGGAATTCCAGCACTATTCAATTTTCCATAAGACCCTGCTAATTCTATTTTATCGTAACCAACATTCCAACCAATGGATACTGCCTTTAATGTATTATGCCTATAATATCTATTATAGTGCGCTTTATAATCATGCTCTTCATCACCATATTCACCTATCACGGAAGCACTAAATTTTAAATTTTTAATATTATAAGTATAAGAAATACCTCCACTAACAATATGTCTATACCTTGGCCCAACCAAAATTAAAGTATCACTGTTTCGATCTTTTTGTAATTCAAACAATCTCTGATCATACCCAAAAGGAGAGTAACTTACTCCAAACCTTAATCCCATAAAATTCTGTGATTGATAAGATAACCTAAATGGCAAATTATTAATAAAACTCCTAGAAATAATACCAGTTCCTAAATAATAGTCTATGTCATCAAAAACAATATTGTCACTATTACGAAATAAACTTTCACTATATAACCCAGAGTTAAAATTGAAATAATATACTGAATAACCACTTTGACCATCTTTTTTTTCATGCAGAATATTCCTTAAATGCTTTGTCCATATATTAGAATCATCACCAGCAACTATACTAAAAGCATTTAATTTCATCATGGACTCTACACCTTCCTGATATCCAACTGAAAAGTTACCATAAGGAGTTTTAGCAAATATTTTTGATCCTCTATTAAATGCAGCATTATTACCAAAACTTTTTCCTGCGACATGTGGGATATTTATTTGAGAATATGCTCCATATACAATTCCATGTTTATCCGGATTTGAATCAATTTCAATACTAAACATACCATCATGCTTAGCACCAACATTATTAATATTCCCTCCCGTATCTATATCAAAACGCTTACTAACCCTACTAAATTTATTCGAATTCCTAGTATCATCACTTGAATACCAAGTATAAGATATCATATCACCAGCAAATTTAATACGTCCACCTTTTACCAACGCCTTATTATTAATTCCTGAAAATGAATTCTTAGTATTATTTATAAATTTATTATTACTTCCAAAAATACCATCTAATATTTCATCAGAAAAAGCATTATAGGAAGACATCATTAACAGAGAAGTAAAAGCAGAAATCACAAAAAGATTTTTCATAAACACACCCAATTAGTTACACACTACACTAATTACACTATTGCTAAAACAGCAATAATATTATGATATATGATATATATACTTACTAAAAAGTATTATCAATGATAAAATTGCTCTAATTATCCTAAAAAATACAATTTATTATGTTTTAACATAATATAGTATACTGTATAACATATTTTAAATATTAAGAAATTAATAAAATATACCTTATAATACTAGGAATTTATTCTAGTATGCACCCTAATTTGCTAGATAAAAAAATCATACATTAACAAGCTGAAAATAAGGTCTTTTATTACATTGAAATTAAGCACTTAATTTAAGTAACAAGATTTATCATCTACATAATTAACATGTAACTGTCTAAATCAATCATTATAAGATCAGAACATTAGCAAAAAAAACACTTCATTAGAAAAATGTTATAAAAGTACATTTATTTCTTATAAAGATCTTTCCATAATCTTTTATTTGCGAGTATTACAAAAATTGTCAACACTAATAAGAAACTAATAACCTTGATTCCTAATTTTTTACGGGTTTCCATCTCAGGCTCAGCTGCCCACTGTAAAAAATTAACTACATCATAAGCCATATTCTCCACTTTAGAATCTGTACCATCTGTGTATTGTACCAAACCATCAGACAGTGGAGGAGCCATAGACATTTTTCCAGTAGTAAAATAAGGATTAGTATATAATCCACTTTCATCAGGATCATGACTTTCATAGCCAGTTAATAAAGAATATAAATAATTAGCACCATTATGTCTCGCTTTAATTATCAAAGACAAATCAGGTGGAAATGCACCTTTATTAGCAGCCATAGCAGCTTCTTTATTAGGAAAAGGAGGAATAAAGTAATCTGATTTAATTCCTGGACGTTCAAACATTTCACCAATATCATTTGGTCCATCTAAAACCTGATATGATGCTGCAATAGCTTTTACTTCTTCTTCAGAAAATCCTACATCACGTAAATTACGAAATGCTATTCTTTTCATAGAATGACAAGATGAACATACTTCTCTATACACCTGATAACCACGCTGTATAGACTGTTTATCAAATGAACCTAATATACCATCGAATTTCCAATTAATTTTCTTAGGAGATAGATGTTTAAATTCTTCTGCAGCACATACAAATGACACACAAACAAAATAAACTATAAGAAGAAACCGCATTAATATCATTATTTCATCTCCGGCACTGCATCACTTATCGTTTTTGGAAGCACAACTGGCTTTTCATACTTAGACAATATAGGCAACACAATAAAAAAATATGAGAAATAATATAATGTAGATAATCTACTAAGTGTTACAAATGGTTCTCTTACTTCTTGTCCACCAAGCCAAGCTAAAAAACAAAAATTCACTACAAAGAACAGATAAAAGATTCTAAAAATCGGACGATGACTACCACTCTTGACCTTACATTTATCTAATACAGGTAACAAAAACCACACTGCTATAGAGCCAATCATAGTAACTACCCCTAATAATTTATTAGGAATAGAACGCAACATAGCATAAAAAGGCAAAAAGTACCATTCAGGAACTATATGAGCAGGTGTCACCATAGGATCAGCTTCAATATAATTATCTGGATGCCCTAAGTAATTTGGAATATAAAATACAAACAAAAATAAAAGAATAAAAAATATACCAAATGTTATACAATCTTTAACAATAAAGTAAGGATAAATTGGAATAGTGTCTTTACTAGATTTTACTTCTATTCCACTCGGATTACCTGATCCAAACCTGTGCAATGCTATAACATGTAATGAAGCAAGCATCACAATAATAAAAGGTAACAAATAATGTAACGCAAAAAATCTATTCAACGTAGGATTATCAACAGAAAAACCACCCCATAGCCATTGTACTACATCCTGACCAATTAAAGGTATAACAGAAAACAAGTTAGTAATTACAGTTGCACCCCAAAAACTCATTTGCCCCCATGGTAATACATATCCCATAAATGCTGTAGCCATCATTGCAAAAAAGATAAAAATACCAACAAACCAAACTAATTCTCTAGGACTTTTATAAGAACCATAATATAAACCACGTAATATATGTATATACACAACTATAAAAAAGAATGAAGCACCTACAGCATGAGTATATCTTATTAACCAACCATAATTAACATCACGCATTATCCTCTCTACACTACTAAATGCATGTGCAACATGTGGTGTGTAATGCATTGCTAAAAATATCCCTGTGATAATCTGTAGCATTAGTGCAATACCAGCAAGAGAACCAAAATTCCAAGCATAATTCAGGTTCTTAGGTACCTGATATGAAGCTAACTCTTTTAAAAAAGCACCAATCGGCATTCTATATTCTATCCAAGCCCTAATGCCACGCCCTTCCGTTTTTTTTATATTGTCATGTTCAGACATTAACTAATACCTCTTACCTTATATTTATGCAACATCAGTTCCCTTCACTCCTATAACAATAACGTCTTTTTGAGAAAAATAGTAATCAGGAACAGGAAGATTAAGTGGTGCAGGCCCACTAATAATTCTTCCAGACGTATCATATTTAGAACCATGACAAGGACAATACCAACCTTTCTTTCCATCATCTACTTCAACTGGAACACATCCTAAATGTGTACAAATACCTACCATTATTAACCATTCTTCCCTTCCTTGATGAGTACGCTCTTGATCAGACTGTGGATCCCGCAAACTATCTATTTTTACAGCTCTGGCTTCTTCTATCTCTTGTGTAGTACGTTTACGTATAAAGACAGGCTTACCTTGCCACTTTATAACTTTAGTTTTCCCTTCTTTAATATCTGATAAATTTACTTCAACAGTAGACTGTGCTATAACTTCTGCAGATGGACTTAAAAATTTTATCAAGGGATATACTGATGAAAACAACCCAATACCTGCCATAGATAAAGTAGTCAAGCCTAAAAAATCTCGTCTTTTAACTTTTGTCTTAAATACAGAGTATTTATCCTCATCATTATTCATAATTACCCTTCAACATTACAACATAGATAATACTAAAATGCATAACACTAGGCTACATTATAAAAGCAATATCAGGTTATACAAGTACATTTTATTAATTTACTACCCATTTTATACAGTAACATTATACTACTTTTTAACTTTGATACTATCAAACAAAACTATGTAAGGTACTTTATATAGCTATTTCAATTCATACACTGCTTACATAAACAGATTTATATAATATTATGATAAAAAGTAAAGTATCAATATAAACAAACCCTATAGACTCTTAATTCTTACATATATAATTTCTCTCATTATTTAACGTATACTATATAATTTACGTAAGTTACATGTTCAGAGTGAAATAGTAAACTAAAATGTTAATTATGCAAACATTTATATATCTTCAATCAAAAATTTTATAAAATTAAACTATGCAGTATAAAAAAATTATATGAGATCACCTATTATAAAATACATTTTTTCACTTTACAATTAAATTGAGTAATGTGTATTAAACTCTATCTAAAATATCAAATATTTTATTTTTATACTTTTCTAATGTACGAATATTGTTTTCATTTACTAATTCTTTCTCAGTAAGTATGTTATATTTTGAGACTTCTTGTAATAAAACAGTATACATTCTCTTTTTCACATTTAATTCAGTATTTAAAGTATCAATAATACTCTTACTATTCTGACTGATAGATTTATAGTTCTTTTCACTATAAAGAGCTAACCGATCTATTATAAATGTAAACAGAAATAATGATATTAACACATAATACATAAATAATCCAACCAAATCAAATTTCTGACTAAGAACACTATAAAAAGACTCACACAAAAATACTACTAATGCTATACTAAAGGTAACAAATTTTGCTGTTTTGCATAAAAAACCAATATCATAAAATTTCTTATTAGCTGGCAATAAGTACTCTTGTTTTATATCAACGCAAATTTTAGTATCAGAACATAAATTATCAAAAAACCATTCTATTTCCCTTTTCATAATATTAAGTTGTATTTCTAAATTAGCTATATCAATTTTCAAAAAATAAATTTTCTTATTTTGCTCTCTAAATTTGGAATAACATTCACTTTCTTTTCTCAACACTAAATTAGCAATACAAAACATTATTAAACTACTAGCCAATAGCATCACATACATTTTAATATTAACAAATGTTAATGAATGTTCATTCCTACCATATATTTGAAAAAAAACAGTAATTCCAATACTAAACAATAAAATCACAGCTATAGAAACATTATTACTCCTTTTACTACAACGTCGCATTAACATATTAATGCTAAATATCAATAATAGAGAACCTATAACAAAACCAGTAGTACGGATAATTAAATTTTTAAAAGATGACATAGTATTACTTACATTATTTATAATATTATACTAATTCTAGCATAATTTTTAAAAAAAACTACCCTAGTACTAAAATTAAATATAAATATTAATCTATTAATCTATTAATACAGTACATCACTAATAAAAATAGGAATGACACCATAATAATCAAAGGACCAGGAAAAATATCGAATTTTTCAGATAATAGAAGTCCTGTTATACCAGAAAATATAGAAATGATTGTAGAAATTACTATCATTTGTAGTGGTGTTTTTGACATCAACCTTGCTGCTGCTGCAGGAATAACTAAAAAAGCAGTAATTAATAATATCCCTACCAATTGAGCTGCAAAAGCAATAAATACAGATAATATCACTAGAAATTCTAATTTTATAAAACCTACATTCACACCTTCAGATGCAGACAAATCATTACTTACAGATATAATTAACCAATATTTCCATCTATATATTACAAGAGTAATAATTACCAATGCTACTAAAGCCATTATTATAAGATCTCTATTAGTTAACATTAGTACATCCCCAAATAACGAATGTATAATATTATTACTTGCAGATGGGAAGAAAGATAACAATATCATTCCTGAAGACATAATAACGTTAGTAACAATATTTAAAACCGTATCTATAGAATAGATTTTATTAATGCTATAAGACAACAACAACGCAAAAATAATAGAAATACATAAAATTCCACTAGATATACTAATATCCAACAATACAGCTAAAGCTACACCCAAGATAGATGCATGAGAAATACTATCCCCCAAATATGAAAGATTCTTCCATATCATAAATGACCCTAGTGATCCTGTCACTAAGCTCACAATTAATATAGCAATTATTCCATTAACAAAAAAATATTCATTAATAATTTCAAAAAACATAAGAACTTATAATGATATTAACGCTGCACAAACATTTCTATCTTCATATAATAGAACATTATATGTCCGGCAAACTGCTCCTGTAGACATATATTCAATATTAAAACCACGTTTTAAAAAATTGTTTTTCACTTCATTAGGCAAAAATATATGATTTTTACCAGTGCCAATTAATACTATATCTAAAGTTTCATCCAATAATTCAATTATATTTTCTAAGTTAAAAATATTAAGATCTAAACAAGAAATAATTTTATTTGGAAAAACTATGTGAGACCCCAAATAGACATTATCATTTATAAAAAACTCACCTGTACCATAGCCAGTAATTACATTTTTATTAGCACAAATAATAGGCGTAATATCCATAATCTCTCATTTAACAATATTCTTTATCTTATAAATTAATGCTTTACAAAAAACACATAAATATCTTATCAATTTTAATATATATTCTGCAATATATAAAAGTACGTGTATAATTCATGCTACAGAATACAGATTGTCAACTATATAATGAAATACATACACAATGTTAATTCTTAATACAAAGCAAAATACAGTTAACCTAATAAAAAGCATTATACATAGTAACTGTATAAAAATTATTATACAGCTACTATAATAAAATACACTAACTACATAAAAATTGTATACAAGCCATAAACAACTAAGATAGTATACCTACCATGTCCTACAAATTTAAACTATAAAAATACTAACCTTTATAGCATTATTTACTAATGACAAATAGCTTATACCCTACAAGATTAATACTTGCACCCAATTCTGATTCTTTTTTCTTTATTAATTCAGAAATTGTTAATTGATTATCCATCACAAAGATCTGCTCTAATAAAACAACATCTTGGTAAAATTTAGCTATTCTACCATCTATTATTCTTTCTGCTACTGACACTGGTTTATTTAATTGGTCGACCTGCTTCTTTATAATTTCACGTTCCTTATCCAAAATATCTTTATCTAAAAGATCCACAGATAATGCTTCTGGTCTTGCAGCAACAATATGCATAGCTATTTGTCTTGCAAGTACATTTAATTTGTCATTATCAGCAGTAGACTCTAAAGCAACTATTGCTCCTATTTTACCAAGATTATTAACCACAGGACTATGTATATACCCACCTACAACACCAGCATTAACAGATAAGTACCCTATTTTATTAAGATGAATATTTTCTCCTATTACTGCAATATTAGTCATAATTTCATCATGAATACTAGTTCCACTAACATATTCATGTTTTAAAAAATCTTCTATATCTTCAACAGCATACTGATTAGCTAAAGAAACAAGATTTAACACCAATTTTTGAAATTTTTCATTACGAGCAACAAAATCAGTTTCCGAATTCACTTCTAAAATTGCGCCTTGGTTTCCATTAACATGAACTGCTACTAAACCATCTGATACATCCTTAGTAGATTTTTTGTAAGCTTTTGCAATACCTTGCTCCCTAAGATAATTTTTTGCTTTTTCTATGTCACCACCACAAGAATTTAATGCTTCCTTACAATCACCAACACCAGCACCTGTCAAATTACGCAATTCTTTTACTGCATTAATATCAACTTTCATTATTACTTCCTCCTACCAGATTTTCTTCCTTAAGATTTTCAGCATTATCAATAGTACTATTATTTTTATTGTTTTTATGATCTCGATTATTTGCTCTCAAAAGATCTTCTCTTTTTTCTACTGAAAAATCCTTAATACCATCAACATTAATTCCAGATTTAGCTAAATCAGAACGTATTGCCTCTAATATAGTATCTGATACAATTTTACAGAAGAAATCAATTGAACGTACTGCATCATCATTTCCAGGAATTGGATAATCTATACCAGCAGGATCAGAATTAGTATCCAATACGGCTATAACAGGAATATTTAACTTATTAGCTTCCTTAATTGCAATATGCTCCTTATTTGTATCAATTACAAACAAAGCATGCGGTAATCCACCCATATTACAAATACCACCTATAGACCTATCAAGCTTTGCTCTTTTTTTCTCAAAAAGTAATAATTCCTTCTTTGTAAATTGATTATCAACATTTTCTATTAATTTTTCATATTCCTTTAATTTTTTTATTGATAAAGAGATAGTTTCCCAATTCGTTAACATACCTCCCAACCATCTATTATTTATATAATATTGTCCACAACGTACTGCTTCATCAGCAATAATAGCAGAAGCCTGAACTTTAGTACCTATAAATAATACTCTACCTCTCTTAAGAACTATATCATACAGAGCTTTCAATGCATTCTTAAGTAAAACTACAGTATTTTGCAAATTAATAATATGAATATCGTTATGCACTCCATATATATATGGAGCCATTTTAGGATTCCATCTACTTGCTTTATGACCAAAGTGAACACCAGATTCTACTAAATCTCGCATTGTAAATTTTGGCAAATTAACCATTTCATTCTCCTAATTTCATAATAGTTACCCCTCCATGATAACAACCTGCTAAATACAACAGGACCATTATGTTATATCATGTGTGAAATACAATTTTAATGAACAACTCAACAGACAGTATATAATCAATATATTTTAAAATACCTATCAACAAATTATTCTTTAAATGCTTACCATGTTAGCAATTGCTACTATTCTTAGCAAGAAATTTATTATCATCAATTACAGCACTATAATTAGCGTACAATACAAAATAGTCACACCATTAATAGCAACTTATAACTACAGTTTGGATCTACTACATCAATAACTATAACTAAGAATCTATATACTAAAATATTGACTCAAAATAGAATAAGTTTCATACAATGGTAACCCTATAACAGAAGAGTACGATCCATTAATTGATAATACAAACTTACCAGCACTTGTCTGTATACTGCATGCTCCTGATTTTCCTTTCCATTGTCCAGACATTATATAAGAATTGATCTCCTGCATGGATAAATGTTTAAACTTGACTATTGTCATCACATTTCTACAATGCAATTTATTATAAGGAGTATATAAGCAAACAGTTGTATACACTCTATGTCTACGCCCTGATATTAATCGTATACATTCAAGAGCTTGTTCTTCTGTTTCTGCCTTGGGCAATACTCGCCTACCACAACATACAACAGTATCTGCACTTAATATAAATTTATCAGGATATAATACCCTTACCTTTGTTCCTTTTTCTTTAGCTATACGTATTGAATAAACTTTCGGTAATTCCTTCTTTAAAACCACTTCATCTATATCAGGAGATACTACTTGTCCAGGAATTACACCAATCTGTTCTAATAAAGACAACCTTTGCTCTGAAGAAGAAGCTAATATTAAATTATCAAACTTAAGCATCTGTAACTTTCAATCGTCTAATAATTCTACCTTTTCCGACTTCACCTTTATTAATACCATAAGTACTAATTTCTACTAACACCCTGTCATGCATTAGTATACGTATTTTACTTTTTCTTATTTTTCCTGAAGCATGTGCTATAATTTCATAATTATCATTAAGCCTCACCATAAAAGTTGCATCACGCAATAGCTTAATTACAATACCTTCAGCTTCAATTATACCTTCTTTTGTTACCACTATATTTTATAAACAATGAACTTCCTACATTGTAGAATACACAATACCAACCTGCAACATAATTTTTATAATACTGAAAAAGTTATACTAACTTATAAAGTCGCTTGAATTTACTAATTCCGCAGAATTATGACAGATTAAACCTAATTTCCTATTACCTTATACCAATATACGCATTATCTTTCACATACTCATGACCTAAAGTAATTAACTGAATAGTATCAGGAGAGTTAGCTACCCAAACATCACCATTGTCTTCACTATCAATAACCTCAACAGGTATAAACTTTACTCTTTTATCAACAATCACTTTAATTCCCAAATCCCCATCATCTTGTAAATCTAAAGCAGAAGGTGAAATTCTATGAGCTCTATAACTCCCTATAGGAACTTTTACAGAATAAACAGCGCCTTGGGTAAAAATTTTTAAATCATTATTATCAAGTACCATTTCTATCCGATAAGTCCTTGTACTACGATTTATTATTTTGCTAATAAAAACAATAGGAGCATCTACCTCCTCATTTTTTGCAATTAAAACCTTACAAACATCACCTAACTTTAGCTTGCTTAAATATTTCTCTGGAACATAAGTAACAACTCTTATTTTATCAAAGTTAACTAATTGTAGTACTGATAATCCTGAACTAGCAGATACTAACTCACCAACTTGTACATTCACCTTATCTACAAATCCAGAAAAAGGAGCCTTTATCTCCGTACTCTCTAAACTAATCTGTGCTTTTTTCACATCTGCCCTAGCTGATTCCAAAGCAGCAAAAGATAATGCATCATTTATCTCAGACCTATATCCATGCTCATTTAAAGACTGTGAAGCTTTATATTCAAGTTCTCTTTGCTTTAATAGAGCTTTAGTTTGTTTTAATTGTTCTTCTTTTTCATATTTTTCTATTTTGACTAAAATATTTCCTTCTGTTACATATTCACCATCTTTTACTAATACATCTGATACTTTACCAGCAACTTCTGGTACAATATTAACATAACGAAAAGCTTCTACTTCACCTGTTAAAGATAAATATACTACCCTATCTTGAGCATTAGACTCCACTACCTTAATGTTAGGAGAATTATCATGAATAACAACACCTTCTTCTTTTTGCTGATTATACTTTTTCAATACTCCACTACTAATCCACACAATAGCTAATAATAGAATTACAAATGCTATTTTATATTGTAACTTTACTCTTAATAGCTTATGCAACACAATACTTAAACCTCATAAATCACTTTAAAAATGCTGCTTCACATGCATCTTTAAATGCTTCATTAACATCTGGATGTGAATGACAAATGCGGAATATATCTTCTGATGATGCCCTATAAGCCATAGCAACCGCAGCTTCATTAATCATAGTATCAGCATATGCACCAATAATGTGAACACCTAAAATAGCATCATTTTCTTTAGAAGCCAATACTTTTACAAACCCTGATACATTATCTGTAACCTTTGACCTACCATTTGCAGAAAAATTAGACTTACCAACATTATAACTATAATTAACCTTCTTTAAACTTTCTTCTGTTTTACCAATCGATGCAACAGCAGGATGAGTATATATTACGGATGGAATAATTTCATAATCCACATGTGGAACATGCCCAGAAATTAATTCTGCAACAGCAATACCTTCTTCTTCTGCTTTATGGGCAAGCATTGCTCCACCAATAACATCACCAATAGCAAATACACCAGGTATATTTGTCTCATACTTATTATTCACTTTAATAAATCCTCTAGCATCACATTCTATGGAATTATTATCAATCAACCCATTCGTATATGGAACACGCCCAATAGATACAAGAACCTTATCTGCCTCTATTATTTCAGACTTACCATCTTTCACAGACTCAAGATGCACAGCTAAATTACTTCCTTTTTTGTCAATTGAACTAACTTTTGTTGATAATTTAAAATTAATTCCTTGCTTTTTTAAACTTGTAAGCAAAGCTTTACCAATATCACCATCCATACTAGGAGCAATTTTATCTGAAAATTCAACAACAGTAACTTCAGATCCAAATCTACTCCATACAGATGACATTTCTAAGCCTATAGCCCCAGCCCCTATGACTATTAATCTTTTTGGTGGCTCCTTAAAAGACAAAGCTGCAGTAGAAGATACTACTCTTTCTTCATCAATATCAGGAAAATTTGCAACATCAGATCCAGTAGCAATAACTACATACCTACTTATTATCTCCTGCTTACCATTATTTCCAGATATAACAATAATAAAATTATTAGGCCCTACAGACTGTATCTTACCAACACCACATAAATAATCTATTTTATGGCTAGAAAACAAATAACTAATACCATTTCCTAACTCAGCAATGTTTTTATCCTTAAAAGACATAATTTTTTCTAAGTCAAAATTTAAGTTATCAAATGTTATACCAACTTCAGATAAATTATTCTTCAAATGATAATACTCATGAGAGAAATGCAATAAAGCCTTAGAAGGAATACATCCTACTCTTAAGCATGTACCTCCTAAAATTTCATTTTTATCTATACATGCAACTTTTAATCCAAGTTGAGCTCCTCTAATTGCACACTTATAACCCCCAGGACCACCACCAATAACTACCATATCATAATTTTGCATATTTATACCTTATAGTATCATTCAATGAAAAATAACTACCTTACCCTTATTTGTTACAACATAAAGCGAAGAATTTACAAACACTGGAACATAATAAGTTGATGGTAATATATGATTTATTAATTTTAAAGCTCCAGATTTATAATCTATTAATACCACACAGCCATCATCTCCTATGACTAAAACTTCATCATTCATTATAATAGGAGCATTCCATTGATTTTTAGGTTTTCCATGTTGCAACAAGTCATATTGCCATAAAAAATCTCCTGTACTGATATCCATTAACACAAGTTTATTGTCTATCACAGTTGCTATATTACCTCTTTCAATTTTAGAAATACCTTTAACTTTTAAATTTTTTGACCATCTGGTTTTACCAGACTCAATATCAATATTCGATATACTATGTAATTTATCAACAGCAATTACAGTACCATTTGTTGCCTCTAAAGAAATTCCATGAGCAAATGCAACATTAGTATTTGATGCATCGCTTTCCCAAATTTTTAAACCACTTAAAGAATTAAATGCAGCAATTTTTCCATTAGAAAAAGAGAATATAACTGTTTCACCATATGATGCTGAAGACAACGAACTATAGCTTTTTACTTCAGGAAGTGATTCCTGATTACTTGATATTAGTGATCCATCAGACACATTAAAAAAGTATAAACAATTATCTACAGTAACAACCATTAAATGATTTCCAATAATAACAGGAGATCCAGCAATCACACTCCTTAATTCTTTCTGCCATTTTATTTCTCCAGTTTCAAAATCAATACAATAGACATTATCATCTGCTATATAAAATATCATATTTTCAGAGTATAATATACTTGCCCTATACAAATTAGTATGTTTTGTAATTCCTAATTCCCAATAGCATTTTTTAACATTCCCACTATCTACAGAACGCAAGACACCATCTTTAGCTAAAAACACAATCTTATTACCAACAAACACAGGAATAGCATTTTTATGCATTTTCAAAGAAATCTTATCCTTGCTTATCAAACTATCATATTGAACATCATGATCTTTAATATGCTCAACATCATAATTATCACTAGCTTTATATAGATCATGTTCTTCTATTACCTCACTTGCCAATAACAACATAGGGTTAAAGAAAACCAAAACAATTAAGAGTACAATACTGGATCTTATCATTTATATATCAAAAATTATTACATTACTAAACTAACTATATTACTTACAAAAAGAAATCAACTACTTTTACATTATTACGGGATGAACACTTTTCAAAATTGTCAAACCTTTTAAAAAATATTCTACATTTTTCACTGAAATTAATTTTATATATCTAAACACAAGCATACAATAATACTACTTATTACACTTTTACTATTAAAAACTTTAAACCTAATATAATAAATAAAACTAGTATATCAGATAATTAACATTCATTCTTTAACTATATTGTTATATAAATGATAACTTTGCAAAATTCTCAATCATACAATCGTTAATTTCAAGTATGCATTAACACTTTAACAATGTATTCAATCTCCATATTCTTCTGATATCTCAAATGTTTTACACAACATATAATCGTAGCAAAACCTATGTTGCAATTTAAAATCTTAAGTTGTAAAGCTATTGTTCTACTCCTATCAATGTATTCAATACTCTGCTTTCAGTACTTAAATTTTTATAGAATATCCCAGCATAACAAAATCTATACTTCACTTTTAAATAATGTATTTTACTCATCAAAATTATTATTCGAGTATTTCTACACTATACTCAATACACTATTTATTACGTCAAAACATACCATTATTACAAAATCCACCATATCGCACTATAAATCACATATTAATTTAAATATTACAGATTTTCAAAGATTAAACTAAAATTCTTAAAGGAATATCATAATATAAAAATAGATTAATATAATTACTATATTCCCATTCACTCTAAAAATATATCTACTATATCTTAGCAACTATGATATAACATATAATAGTGAAATTTTTCATTGAACATATGACTAACCATTCTGTAATTTTATGCATATTAGATGGATGGGGTAATAGCGAAAATAGTCAATTCAATGCTATTGCTCAATCTTACAAACCCTGCTGGGATAATACAATTCTACAATATCCAAAAAGCCAATTAATTACTCATGGATTAAATGTAGGACTTCCAGATGGACAAATAGGTAATTCAGAAGTTGGACATGTTAACTTAGGAAGCGGCAGGATTGTTTTACAAGATCTATGCAAAATAAATAATGAAATAAAATATATAAAAAACAACCGTTATTTATTAGAATTCATAAAAAAAATAAAGCAAAACAATGGGATATGCCATATAGCTGGTCTGCTATCTGATGGAGGTGTGCACTCTCTTCATACACATATGTTAGATATCATTGATACATTATCTAATTTTCAGATACAAATAGCAGTTCACATATTTTTAGATGGACGTGATACTCCTCCAATATCAGCAATTAAATACATTAATATCTTACGTGAACATATCAAACATTTAAATAATGTAAACATTGCAACAATAAGTGGTCGATATTATTCTATGGATCGTGATAACAAACTAGATCGTACAAGAACAGCATATAAAGCCATGGCATTTGCAGATGCTAAACGTTATACAGATCCATCATTAGCTATCCAGGATAGCTACAATGCTGGTATTACAGACGAATTTATATTACCGTGCGTGATTGGTGATTATAATGGGATGAATCCACAAGATGGGTTCATCATGACAAACTTTAGAAGTGATAGAGCAATACAAATTATAAAAATGATTATAGGAGATATAAAAACCGACAATCATATTACATTAGAAAACACAATAGGTATGGTTAAATATTCAGAAAGCATTAATATCCCATGCCTATTTCCAAACAACAACATCACAAATACATTAGGAGAGGTCATAGCAAATCACAAATTACATCAACTAAGAATCGCAGAAACAGAAAAATACGCACACGTTACTTTCTTTTTTAATGGTGGTAGAGAAGACACGTTTGAAAATGAAGATAGAATTATAATACCATCACCTTCTGTAACTACATACAATTTAATGCCAGAAATGTCTGCAAAAGAAGTTACTAATACAGTTATTGAAAGAATAAAATTACAAAAATATTCTTTAATCATTTTAAATTATGCAAATGCTGATATGGTTGGACACACCGGAAATATAGAAGCAACAAAACAAGCTATAACTGCTCTAGATCAATGCTTAAATAAAATATTAAACTGTATACAAGGTACTAATTATGTATTAGTGATTACTGCTGATCATGGAAATGCAGAAGAAATGTTTGATGTAAAAAACAATATGCCATATACAGCACATACATTAAATCCTGTACCATTCATAATTTGTAATTATAGTAAACAAATTAGATTAAAAAATGGAAGATTATGCGATGTAGCCCCAACGATCTTAGAAATACTCAATATAGAAAAACCAAAGGAAATGACAGGTATTTCATTGATTGAATACATATAAAATTATAATAAAATTCAAAGTCATTGATACTAATCTTAACACATTCAATTAAGAAATTGCTTTAAGATTTAGAATAACTATCATCATATGGATTCTTATTCTTTTTAAAATTTAACCTTATTGGAATCCCATCAATAGAAAAATGCTTCCTCAAACTACTCATTAAATATTGCCTATAAGTTAAATCAATACTATAAGAACCATTAACAACTGCAATAAAAGTTGGAGGTATTACTTTAACTTGTGTAATGTATTTGATCTTCACTACCTTGCCATTACACAATGGAGGTTTATGGTATTCTACAGCTAATTTTAACCATTTATTCAGCACAGAAGTACTAATACGCATTGTCAGACATTTATATAGCTCTATGCTTGTTTCTATTATTTTATTACAATTAATATTTTTAAGTGCAGAAACTTCAATAACCGGAACTTTAAAATTCAATTTATTATAATTACAAATATCTTTTAGCAACTCAGATCTATCTTTTTTAGCAATCATATCCCATTTGTTTAAAGCAATAATAATAGCTTTACCTTTTTGTATAGCAAGTTCAGCAATAGATAAATCTTGTTGCTCTATACCATAAACAGAATCTATCATCAAAATCACAATATCAGACCTATTAATTGACTCAATAGTCTTGTGAACAGAAGTCACTTCTATACTTTCAGTTACCTTTGCTTTTTTACGCATGCCAGCAGTATCAATCAATGTAAATTTCTGACCTCTATATGTATATTCTACATCTATAGAATCTCTAGTTGTTCCAGGTTCAGGACTTACAATCATTCTATTTTCAGCAAGCAACCTATTAATAAAAGTTGATTTACCAGCATTTGGTCTCCCAACAATAGAAAGCTTAATATTATGTAAATCTAATGTATTTAAATCATATTCTTTAATAAATGGCAACAACGCTTCATATAAATCCACTAAACCTAAATTATGTTCTGCAGAAATATAAACTGGACCTATAAAATCAAAATACCCTAAATAATCTATACTATAACATCTCTTTTGACTTTCACATTTATTCGCAATTAATATTATAGGTTTTTTTACCTTCTTTCTTAAATATTTTGCAAACTCTATATTTTTATCATCATGTTCAATCCTTGCATCAACAACGAAAAATATTATATCAGACTCTTCTATAGATAATTTTACTTGATCGAGTACTAATGAAGATAATTTTATTGTATTATCCACTCCACCCGTATCAACAATCTTAAATTTCAATCCACATAAATCAGCATCCCCTTCCCTTCTATCTCTTGTCAAATTAGGAATATTGCTAACAATTGCAGATTTTTGACTAGTTAATCTATTAAAAATAGTAGATTTTCCAACATTAGGTAACCCAACTATAGCTATTTTCAACATAAAAAATTCTACACTTATGATATACTATACAGCCAGACATTATTTAAAGTTATTGAGTATAGCACAATATTACTGTTGATCCTATGGATAACATATTATCAAATTTATAAATCATAGATAATACGTAAAAATACACATTCAACAAACCTCATAAAAGTAAATTATATAGTTAACTTTCAAAGAATTTGCTATATAATTCTCGAGATTTGTTAGATTTATTATGTAAACAATGTCCCAATTAACAAGTTATTATAATTCTATTCTTGTATTATCAGATGGAAAACATTTTTTTGGAAAATCAATAGGAAAGAAAATCTCCACTGTTGGAGAAGTATGCTTTACTACTTCAATGACAGGGTATCAGCACACTATAACTGATCCATCATTTGCAGGCCAAATAATTACATTTACTTTTCCTCACATAGGCAATGTTGGAATAAATTACAAAGATTTCGAAGATCGCAAAATATTAACCCACGGGATCATAGTGAAAACAATATCAGAAGATTCCCACTCAAGTTCATATTCAAATTTAGAACTCTGGATGATAGAAAATAATCTAACTGGAATCTCTGAAATTGATACCAGAGCATTGACATGTCATTTGCGTCAGCATGGCTCACAAAACGGAATAATATATCACTTTGATAACATCAACTCAATAAACTTAGCAAAATTACAAAAAAAAGCTTCTCAATACAATTATAGAGACCATTGTTCATCTATATCATTTGTAAACAACTATAACTCAACAGATGATGATACACTGCTCTATAACATAGTAGTAATTAATTTTGGAATAAAACTAAGTATACTAGATGCTTTATCTAAACTAAGATGTAAAATTCACATGATTTCAGGAAATGAAGATAATTTATCTGAAAAGGTATTATTCATAAAACCCCAAGGCATAGTTTTGTCAAATGGTCCAGGAGACCCATCTGCAATCCCTGAAAACATCATAAAACAAATAAAAACTATTATTGAATCTAAAATACCAATATTAGGCATATGTTTAGGACATCAACTCATTTCATTAGCTTTAGGAGCAAAAATTATCAAAATGTTATTTGGGCATCGAGGAAGCAACCACCCTGTTTACAATAAAATAAATAATAACATAGAAATTACAAGTCAAAACCATGGATTTACTGTCAAAGAAGATTCTTTACCCACAAATGTTCAAGTAACTCATAGATCTTTATTTGATAATACAATAGAAGGTATTCAAGTAAATGATTATCCTATAATTTCAGTGCAATATCACCCTGAAGGAAGTCCTGGACCTAATGACGCAAGTTATATATTTAACCATTTTATTAACTTAATAAGAGAAAATGACTAAAACCTCCTTATATACCATTAAAATATAAAATCTTTTTTATATGAACCTTATAGGGTTTATACTTTCAGGTTTAGTAAGTTTTATGAACATACTTAAAGTTCTATATCTTAACTATAACATAACCCTCAACTTTAAAACGATAACTTACATATCAGAATTACAGTTCATTCAATATTAGGTATCTAACAGTTATACGATAAACAAGGAAAATATATTGATAATTATTAATATTAAGAATATTACCGTTTAGACAATTAAAACGTCACTAACGGTAAAGTTTAATTATTAACTTATCTTGCTATTATTGAAATCTCAAAACCCTATTTCAAATTACATTATCTAAAAGCAATATTACTTTTATAACTGCTATATTACAATATGTAAATTCCAACAAGCAACATATTTTTCAAACTCTAATCTACTAATTTACAATAAAACCAGAACTTTTAATACATAAGACCAAATGGAATATCATTGCTACTATTGGGCATTACTATAACTTGTATATTGCAATATTTTATTATCAATATATAATTAGGTAGATAAAGTTAGGTATGTAAGTGCATCAAAATTTAAAAAAAAATGTTGAAGTGATACTTGCTAATCCAAGAGGATTTTGTGCGGGAGTTTCTAGAGCAATAGAAATCGTAAAGCTAGCAGTAAAATACCATAGTGACAATAGAAAAGTTTACGTACTACATGAAATTGTACACAATAAATATATAATTAATTCCTTAAAGGAAATGGGTGTAATTTTTATAGATACATTAGATCAAGCTGAAGATGGATCAATATTAATATATAGTGCACACGGTATTTCAAAAGAAATAGAACACCTAGGACAATCATGCAACTTAGAGATTATTGATGCAACATGTCCATTAGTAAATAAAGTACATAAGGAAGTGCAAGCTTATGATAAAAAAGGATATCAAATAATTTTAATAGGCCATAAAGGGCATCGTGAAGTCGAAGGTACTATGGGACAAATAACCAACCCTGTACTATTAGTACAAAACCTATCTGACATTGATAATATAGAAGTAACAAATTCAGATAAACTTGCATATGTTACACAAACAACTTTAAGTGTAGATGACACAAAAGAAATAATCAACAAACTAAAACAAAAATTCCCAAATATTAAAGGGCCAGATTTAAAGGATATCTGTTATGCTACTCAAAATAGGCAAACTGCTGTAAAACAATTATCAGAATTAGTAGATATCATATTCGTATTAGGAAGCAAGAATAGTTCAAATTCAAATCGTTTAAAAGAACTAGCTGAATTAAAAACTCCTGCTTTTTTAATAGATTCTTATCAGGAAATTAACTTAGATATTTTAAAAGATGTAAACAAAATAGGAATAACTGCAGGAGCATCAGCCCCAGAAATACTAATCACAGAAGTAATAGATTTACTGAAACAGCACATGAATATCAAGTTATCAGATTTAGAAGTTATAAGAGAGAACGTTGCATTCAATATACCAAAACAATTAAGAGAATACAAACTATAACATATCTGCTATTTTCACAATGGTAAATTTTCTATCTTGCACTTCCAGTATTAAAAAAATTACTCTATTCATTATATATATTCATGGTAGACTTGGTAATAGATTTATTGAATAATACAAATTAAAATCACAATTATAGGAAACTCATGGAGCATTCTATCATTCCAAACATGTCAATTAAGGTTATTAAGTTAACCAAAAATAATCTGCCTCTTCCATCATATTCAACAGATAATAGTTCTGGTATGGATTTATATTCAGCAGTTGTCACAGACGTTATATTAGAACCAGGATGCAGAGTGTGCATTAATACTGGTATTGCAATTTCTGTTCCTAATGGATATGAAGCTCAAGTTAGACCAAGATCTGGACTGGCACTTAAATTCGGTATAACTGTACTCAATACTCCAGGAACTATAGATGCTGACTATCGTGGAGAAATCAAAGTTATCTTAATTAATCTTGGAAATGAAGCATATACTATAAAATACGGAGATAGAATAGCACAAATGATAATAGCTCCAATAACGCGTATTTCATGGGATCTCGTTGAAGATTTTGACAATGATAAAACAAAACGCGGAGCCCAAGGATTTGGTTCAACTGGAATATAAGTTTTTCTTTAGTATTTGATTACATAAATCTCAACATGCATATATAATACCTATACCTAGCATATTATTCATTATAAAAGTGTAATCCTAATATCTAGAACAATAAGCATGATGTTTAATTACTATTATTATCATTAAATAATCAGTACAAAAGTATCTTTATACCTACAATTTTAAAATACATTTTACATAACTAACAATAACAATGACATTCCATGAAATAAGATTTCCAGAAGATATTTCTTACGGGTCAACTGGTGGACCAGAATTTTCAACAAACATTATTGAAACAAATAATGGAAGTGAATATCGTAGAATCAATCTATCATACCCACGCAACAAATACAATGTAATGTATAACACAAAATCAAAAGATCAATTAGTAAGATTAATTCATTTTTTTTACATTCATAAAGGTAAAGCTATTGGATTCCGTTTTAAAGATTGGCTAGATTATAAAGCAAAAAAACAACAAATTGGTATAGGAAATGATCAGCAAAAAAATTTTCAAATAATCAAAACATATAGTATCGATCAATACTCATACACACGTATAATTACAAAACCAGTTATGAATACAGTAAAAATTTACTACAATAACATTATAAAAGCCGATGGGTTTTCTATAAATTTCTTAAATGGTCAAATAGAGTTCAACAATCCACCACATAATGGAGTAAAAATACATGTAGATTACGAATTTGATGTGCCTGTAAGATTTGATTCAGATTACTTACCATACTCTATAAATAATTATAAAGAATATAATTGCAACAATATTGCACTCATAGAAGTAAAAGTTTAGATTTATGCTAAAATTGATATAATCTTTAATATATTTACATATAGAAGTTACTTTACACTGCCTTATAGAAGTTTATATAATAAATAAACATAAATTTCCCTTAACTCTCTATTCAACCTAAAATACTACTAACTCTCTTATGATAGTGGAATTATTCCTGATTCAATAAATTCTGAATTGTAGATTCTGCTTGTTTAATACTTTCTTCTATCGCTTTCATTTCATCAGGATCTGTCACCTGTGCTTTTCTATCCTTTAATGATTCTATCATTGCCTTAAGCTGCTCTATCATTAATGCAATATCTTGTTTTGATAATCTACGTTTTTGTTTACCACTTTGAGGATCTATAAATAACTTATCAAAAGCTTCAGATAATTTATTTGATAATTCTTGCGTACATTGACTCAATATTACTTTAAAAGTTTTCTTTAAAGACTTTGGAGTCACAGTTGCTTTAGTTGACTTTGCTTTTTTATCAGAATTCTCAACTTTGCTTTTGCTAGATTCTTTCTTCTTCTTTTCTGTATCTTTAACATCCAATTGATCACTTGGAATACCCTTATTATCTAGAACTCCGTCCCTATCTTTCATCGATAATATAGCACTAGACTGTACAGATTGTGTTTTTACATTTTGAGTTATCGTACTTTCTTCACCAATAGATGCTAAACTAGCTAACCCTTCAACATCGGATACACTATCACTATTTCCTGAACTATTTTCATCTGTTTCACTATCAGATATATCATCAGCACCCTCTTTAAGATCTTCATGTTCTAAATCCTGAAGTGTTTCATCAACCTGAGTATCAGCTTCACTTACTTCCTCCGGTTCTGTCACACTTTCAGATACAATTCCTTCAGTAAACTTACCTTCTTCTTCATGAGTATCGTCAATACTTTGATCTACAGTATCCTCATGTTCCACAACACCATCTTTATCATCATGTTCCACAACACCATCTTTATCATCATGCTCTACAATATCATCTTTATCACCATGTTCTGCAATATCACCTTTATCTCCTGATGTACTATCTTGAGCATCATAAGGTACTTCATCATGTACTCTTTCATCCTCAACTTGATCCGAAGCACTACTATCACCTTGAGATTCTTCATTATTAACCTGAGTGTCAGCTTCACTTACTTCTTCTGGTTCTGTCACACTTTCAGATACAATTCCTTCAGTAAACTTACCTTCTTCTTCATAAGTATCGTCAATACTTTGATCTACAGTACCCTCATGTTCTACAACACTATCTTTATCTTCATGCTCTACAATATCACCTTTATCACCATGTTCTACGACATCACCTTCATCTTCTGATGCACTATCTTGAGTATCATCTTGACTATCATAAGGTACTTCATCATGTACTCTTTCATCTTCAACTTGATCCGAAGCACTACTATCACCTTGAGATTCTTCACTATCAACCTGAGTATCAGTTTCACTTACTCCTTCTGGTTCTGTCACACTTTCAGATACAATTCCTTCAGTAAACTTACCTTCTTCTTCATGAGTATCGTCAATACTTTGATCTACAGTATCCTCATGTTCTACAACACCACCTTTATCATCATGCTCTACAATATCATCTTTATCACCATGTTCTGCAATATCACCTTTATCTCCTGATGTACTATCTTGAGCATCATAAGGTACTTCATCATGTACTCTTTCATCCTCAACTTGATCCGAAGCACTACTATCACCTTGAGATTCTTCACTATCAACCTGAGTATCAGCTTCACTTACTTCTTCTGGTTCTGCCACACTTTCAGATACAATTCCTTCAGTAAACTTACCTTCTTCTTCATGAGTATCGTCAATACTTTGATCTACAGTACCCTCATGTTCTACAATATCACCTTTATCACCATGTTCTACGACATCACCTTCATCTTCTGATGTACTATCTTGAGTATCATCTTGACTATCATAAGGTACTTCATCATGTACCTTGTCATCTTCAACTTGATCCGAAGCACTACTATCACCTTGAGATTCTTCACTATCAACCTGAGTATCAACGTCACTTACTCCTTCTGGTTCTGCCACACTTTCAGATACAATTCCTTCAGTAAACTTACCTTCTTCTTCATGAGTATCGTCAATACTTTGATCTACAGTACCCTCATGTTCTACAACACTATCTTTATCTTCATGCGCTACAATATCACCTTTATCACCATGTTCTACGTCATCTTGACTATCATAAGGTACTTCATCATGTACCTTGTCATCTTCAACTTGATCCGAAGCACTACTATCACCTTGAGATTCTTCACTATCAACCTGAGTATCAGCTTCACTTACTTCTTCTGGTTCTGTCACACTTTCAGATACAATTCCTTCAGTAAACTTACCTTCTTCTTCATGAGTATCGTCAATACTTTGATCTACAGTATCCTCATGCTCTACAATATCATCTTTATCACCATGTTCTGCAATATCACCTTTATCTCCTGATGTACTATCTTGAATATCATAAGGTACTTCATCATGTACTCTTTCATCCTCAACTTGATCCGAAGCACTACTATCACCTTGAGATTCTTCACTATCAACCTGAGTATCAGCTTCACTTACTTCTTCTGGTTCTGTCACACTTTCAGATACAATTCCTTCAGTAAACTTACCTTCTTCTTCATGAGTATCGTCAATACTTTGATCTACAGTACCCTCATGTTCTACAACACTATCTTTATCTTCATGCGCTACAATATCACCTTTATCACCATGTTCTACGACATCACCTTCATCTTCTGATGTACTATCTTGAGTATCATCTTGACTATCATAAGGTACTTCATCATGTACTCTTTCATCTTCAACTTGACCTGAAGCACTACTATCACCTTGAGATTCTTCACTATCAACCTGAGTATCAGTTTCACTTACTCCTTCTGGTTCTGCCACACTTTCAGATACAATTCCTTCAGTAAACTTACCTTCTTCTTCATGAGTATCGTCAATACTTTGATCTACAGTATCCTCATGCTCTACAATATCATCTTTATCTCCTGATGTACTATCTTGAGTATCATAAGGTACTTCATCATGTACTCTTTCATCTTCAACTTGACCTGAAGCACTACTATCACCTTGAGATTCTTCACTATCAACCTGAGTATCAGTTTCACTTACTCCTTCTGGTTCTGTCACACTTTCAGATACAATTCCTTCAGTAAACTTACCTTCTTCTTCATGAGTATCATCAATACTTTGATCTACAGTACCCTCATGTTCTACAACACTATCTTTATCTTCATGCTCTACAATATCACCTTTATCTCCTGATGTACTATCTTGAGTATCATAAGGTACTTCATCATGTACTCTTTCATCTTCAACTTGATCCGAAGCACTACTATCACCTTGAGATTCTTCACTATCAACCTGAGTATCAGTTTCACTTACTCCTTCTGGTTCTGTCACACTTTCAGATACAATTCCTTCAGTAAACTTACCTTCTTCTTCATGAGTATCGTCAATACTTTGATCTACAGTATCCTCATGTTCTACAACACCATCTTTATCATCATGTTCTGCAATATCACCTTTATCTCCTGATGTACTATCTTGAGTATCATAAGGTACTTCATCATGTACTCTTTCATCCTCAACTTGACCTGCAGTACCACTGTCATCTTGAGATTCTTCACTATCAACCTGAGTATCAGTTTCACTTACTCCTTCTGGTTCTATCACATCATCAGATAGCATATCACTGAGTTCTTCAGTCTCTGTACTATATTGCTGTGACATATCATGTTCAGGCTCAATATCAGGATTATCTACATTACCTTCTAAATAACCTAAATCTAAAACACTATCACTCAAACCATCAACATCGGTGTATTTAGAATCCTCTGTTCCTTGTTCCATATCCGCAACAGCCATATCACTTACTGATACTGATGAATCTTGTGAATCTACATCATGCTGCGCTACAACTTCCGAAGGTAAATCACTCCCTTCCTCGGTACTGAAATCAATGCTTTGCTCACCTACAAATGCAGCACTATCTGACTCCGAAGTAGCATCAAATAATGAACTTTCACCACTAAAATCTGCAATATCATTCGTAGAATGAGTTGTGTCCAAATCTTCTAAATCTACATCTTGCGGTAACACATTTTCTTTTGGATCCTCTACAGTATCTGTAGCATCAGTATCATCTCTTGCAGACATACCTAAAGGAGTACTTAAACTAGCATCACTACAATCTTGTATAACATCAGCAAATCCTCCTGGAATTTCATCTAGCATTGATTCGTTTGAGGATCCCATATCCTTATCAATTTCATATCCATCATTACCTTCTAAATCTTGTTGTGATATTTCTGAACTTGTATCATCTGCAGAAGATACAATATCCAAACAAGAATCTCTATCTTCGGTACTATCATATACTTGTGTCACATCATCTGAACTTGAGGTAACTTCAACATCTGGAATATCACCTGATACCACATCTAAATTCTTCAATTCCAGATCTTTATCTAGAGATACTTCAATTTCACCATTACTCGCTAAATCTTGTTGTGATACTTCTGAACTTGCATCATCCGCAGAAGATATAATATCTAAACAAGAATCTCTATCTTGAGCACTATCATATATTTGTGTCACATCATCTGAACTTGAGGTAACTTCAACATCTGGAATATCACCTGATACCACATCTAAATTCTTCAATTCCAGATCTTTATCTAGAGATACTTCAATTTCACCATTACTCGCTAAATCTTGTTGTGATACTTCTGAAGACACATTATTAATAGAAGATGTAACATCTAAAGGAGTACTTAACTCAGCACTATCATATAGCTGTGCCTCAGTACCTGATGCTGCTTCCATACCTTTTAATTCCATTTGCTCCAACAACGCATCACGTTTCGATATATCCATTGATACTTCAACTTCACTTCGATTACCATCTGCCGAACCCTGTTGTAATACATCTGAACCTATATCACTACCTACCTGCACCTGTGTACCTAAATCTATAGCATTCAGATCTCGAAAATCTGAGGAAGCACTAATTTTAGATAAATCTTCAGTAATTAAATCTTGAGGATGACCCATTGGATCACGAGAACTAGCGTAACCCTGTGTAACATCATCAAACTTATCACCTAAATATTCATGTAAAGCATTATCAAGTCTATCACAATCATACTGAATAGTTTGCAACGCAGTGTCATTTTCAGCATTATCAAGCATTGTTTTAAGCTGCTCTCTTACTTCAAGTGCATGCTCTATATTCCCTTCACTTACACATACATTCCCATATCTATCCAATAATGTACTACCTTCAGTAGGTAATCCTCCTTTAATAATATCACTCCCATTACCACCTTTATATCCATCTAATAATGCACTACCAGCTTCACTACGTAATCCTTCCCTAATAATATGACTCTTATCACCATCTTTATAATCATCTGATAATGCACTACCAGCTTCACTACGTAATCCTTCCCTAATAATATGATTCTTATCACCACCTTTATATTCATCTGGTGATACAGTACCACTTTTGTTACCTACTGTTTCTTTAGAAAAAGGATTCCTTGCATCATCATCCTCTGTTTCTTTCTTTTTATTAGGAATATAAGGGCTTGGTCTATGTTTCTCAGGTCCTAATATATGTGCTTTCAAACTATCCAAAGCAGCTTTACGATCTTCAATTGCATTGTGAATTAATCCACCATCCCTATTACCAAGCATTTTGCCAGCAACATGACCACCTAAATATTTCAATGCATCCAACGGAGAAAATCCTAAATGAGCACCTATAAAAGCTCGAGCATAATTTAACCGCTTAAAGTTATTACTAAAACTCCTATCATATTCATTATATGAAGAAGTCAATGCACCAGTAACACCAGCAGTAAATTTAACAGCTGCACCTAGATAAGGAATACTCTTTAACGCATTTAAAGGCATACGAGCAACTGCAGTAATGTAATTACCTACCGCAAATTTTAAGCCATCTATACCTTGATCAATCTTTTGGAACACAACACCTACAACTGGAATTCCTGAAAAAATCTTCATGAATCCACCTTCATACATACTAGCAATAGTTTGAGACATCATATTACCGCCAGCTAGAGATACTGCTACACTTTGAACAAACGCACGCATCTGCCATATTAATAACGCAGCTAATAATAAAGAACCAACTTCTGTCCAGAATATTAAATATCCAGCCCTAACCCTTAAGATTAACCAATAATCGTATTGCTTATTCAATTCTTCCTGAGGAGTACGTTCTTGAGCAGCACTCCCTATAACATCAGCAATAATACTATCAATTATTTGAGATTTAAAATCCTCATCTTTATATTTCTCTAATTCACTTTTTTTCTCAGAATTATCTTTAGTTCTTCTCTGCTGTATAATTTGTAAAACTTTATTTTTACTGTTCAAGCTTATAGTACCGTTTTTTTCTAAAACATCTAACTCATCTTCTATATCCTTTACCAACCTTGCAGCTACATATTTTTTATTAGAAGAAAGTAATGCATTAATATAATAAGATAACTGTCTAAACGGACTATCTTGAGATACAGTCACACCAAACGGATTCCCATCAGTTTTAGCATCTGGATCAAGAAAAGGATAATCTACGTATCTAAAATCCTTATGCTTACGATCAGGAGGAACATCAATATATGCACCTCCACCAGTAAATTTATATCTTGCACTACCAGAAGACTTACGATCATTAAGATTAAAATCTGTTGTCAATCCAATAACTTTTGGATCATAAGTTTGCCCTGGAGTCCATCCAAAAATACTTTGATCAACTATACATCCAATTTTACCTAATACACATATCTTTACCTTCAGCCACTCATTATAACATGTCGTAAACCCAAAAATACGGTAATAATAATTCATAATAAGTGCACCAAACAGGGAAATCAGAGTGAACATTAATATTGCCTGCATAGCAAAACTTACACATTGTGTTAACCAACCATCAAATAAGCTCTTAAATTGAGAAAAAAGAATACCTAACAAAAATAATGGGAATAACCCAATCAAAAATGTAATACCAACAAATGCTGTTAGATATATAACACATCCATACATACATAAAGCAATGTAGATGAATACGGCAATAATAATTACACATACAGCAAATATTGAAGAAAAATCAGCGATGATTAATGCTCTGATCTTTATCTTCCAAATAACTGGAGAAAATATTTTATTTACTATCATGTCATCCAGAAAAGAAAAAGGTTCTTTAGGATTATAAGAACCTGTATGACTATTAATTAGCGCAATAATCTGATCTATACCATGAATAAATAAAGCAAGTAAATGGTTATAAAAGAACTCCCAACTACTTGGAGAAATCAATAATATTACTAACGATATTTTTAATATTCTAATAATAATATCACCAAATGGGCTCTGTACCATACCAAAAATATAAGCTAAAGCCCCAAATACTAAAAACAAAGTTAACACACTAAAAATAAAATTTTTAAATATCGGGTTTCCAACTAGATGTCTAAAAACTTGTTCACCTGCTTTATCTAGTTCACCTCTTACCTGTTTACGAACCCATTCAAAAACAGAAAATTGTTTTTCTGTTTTTACACCTTCAAGGAATGTGATTGCATATCCCCCAACATTATCATAATAATACTTATCTAATATTTTTACATATATCTTCCACCCTGGCTCCAATTGCACCTTTTGACAAAGGGAATTCATAATTGGTTTATTTTTAGTAGAAAAAACATCACTACCAGCCAATTCTAATGGCTTGTATCCTATATGCATTACAGGAGACACCGGATATCTCATATGATCCAACGTTTCATTTGGTTCAGGGTCATCTGGTCTCTTAAATAATAAATATGCACCATATCCATTTTTGAACCAACAAGGAGGTCCATATGCCCCTCTTTCCAAGTCATCTTTAACTCCAGTGATTAGTTCACATGATACCTTACATTCACTATGACCATCAGGAACAAAAGTCTTTTCTATTTTATTATAAGGCCCACAAATTCTCTCAACAGACAATATTTGATTATAATGTTCCGAATCTTCATCACCAAAACTTACACTTTTTTCAGCACTAACATCATTGACCCATGCAGTCCACATCCCCTCAGCTTTTAATACAATTGGACGACCATCTGTCACATATCCAGTATATTTCCACCGTACTACTTGATCATTTTTTACAATATTTCCCAATGACTTATTATCAGCAATAAAATCTTCTGATCGTGAATCAAAATATGCTGAAACAGAAGCTGTTCTAGTTTCAGTAAAGACATCAGCTGGTACACATCTAGGAACTGGATGTTGATTAGATTCACATGCAGTTATTACCAAAAGTAATAATAATTTTATAAAACCCTTTTTAATAAAATTACACATATTTACTCTTTATCATTATCACTTAACTTTCCAAAATTCTATTCTTGCTGATCTTTTTTACCACGTTTCTTAACAATTCCTCTTTCATATGATTCTTCTTCCACTGCTATTGCCGACTCATGACCTGCAATTTTTTCTGCAACACTAGAGTATTCATCCATATAAAGCCTTTTACGTTGTGGACCATCCAAAAAGTTAATATCTTTTCTTCCTCTTTTTCTGCCATCACTATCATCACTATCAGAAGATTCAACAACACTAGAAGCTTTGCCTGCTTCTTCTTGTACATCAGTATCATTATTTCCAGACGTATTTTCATTACCATCAAGAGTATTATCTGTACTTTGATCATTACCAAGATTATTATCTCCATCACTAGTACTTACTTCTGTACCATCACTAACAGAATCAGCATCTTGTTCAGTAACACTTGAAGCACTATCATCATTCTCATCGTTATCACGTGAGCCACCCTGTGCTTCATCACTCTCATCACTACTAGTATCCTGCTCAGCAACACTTGAAGTATCATCAGCGTTCTCATCGTTATCACGTGAGCCACCCTGTGCTTCATCACTCTCATCACTGCTAGTATCCTGCTCAGCAACACTTGAAGTATCATCAGCGTTCTCATCGTTATCACGTGAGCCACCCTGTGCTTCATCACTCTCATCACTGCTAGTATCCTGCTCAGCAACACTTAAAGTACTATCACCATTCTCATCGTTATCACGTGAGCCGCCCTGTGCTTCATCACTCTCATCACTGCTAGTATCCTCAGCAACACTTGAAGTATCATCAGCACTTTCACTGTTATCACGTGAGCCGCCCTGTGCTTCATCACTCTCACCACTGCTACTATCTTGTTCAGTAATACTTGAAGCATCATCAGCACTTTCACTGTTATCACGTGAGCCTCCCTGTACTTCATCATTCTCACCACTACTAGTATCCTGCTCAGTAACATTTGAAGCATTACCAGCATTTTCACCGTTATCACGTGAGCCGTTTTGTGCACCATCACCTTCATTATCACCAGTATCTTGTGTAGTAGCAACATTACCAGTATCACCATCACCATGCAATTCCGAACCTGCATCACTACTAGCATCTTGTGAATCCATTCCTGAAGTACCATCAGCACTAGTATCATTTCTAGTCACAGATGGATTACTATCTAAATTATCAGCACCTTGCATTTCATTATAACTTAATGTGAATGGTGTAGTATCAAGTACGCTGCTACTACTTAGGGGTGACACATCATTATGCAACTGCTCACTAGCTCTTCCCGTTTTACTATCTTCTTTAATATCATCACCTGATTGAGGTTGTTGAGGCACATTATCACCTTTATCAGAAATACCAGTCCGCAAACCACCATCATGACCTTTGGGAGGTAAATCAGAATCACTACCACCACTTCTTTCTACAGATTCCCCCCTACTTTCAGGATTAGGATTACTTCTACTAACGATATCAACATCCGATTTACCGGTAGATTTACGGTTACGCATTGCTTCCTTAATTATATTTTGTGTTTCTTGATCACGTCCCACTATAGAAGCTAAAGCCTGAGTAGCACCATATACACTTGCACTAAGACCAGCAACGCTCCCTGATATAGAATGAGCAATTGTCTCAGACATACCCTTAAATCCTCTCATAGCATGAGCCGCAAGAAGCAATATTAACGCTGATGCAATGTCAAACGGTAGCCCTAACAATCCACCATTCCCCTGAACATAAGATTCTCTTATTGATTCAGTAATAGATAAATCAGGTGAATATCCTACAGGTAATAACACAGACACTAGGCAAATATCATAGGGAGCACCTTCTTCAACAGCACTAGTAGGAAGATCAAAACCTAAGTAACATTGATTACAAACAGTAAAGCTTGTTACCTTATATAACACTGTTAACACAACTTGATTTAAAAATGCAAGTGCAGCAAATAAAATTATAGGCTGTAATGAAAAATTTACTAACATTTTGACCCATGCATCAAAAAGTGTCTTTGTCAGTTGAAAGAAAATAAAAGTTATAAAGATAGGTGCTAATGTTGCTAAAAAAGCCACAGCAACAATAGTCAATAAATAAGCTATGATTGCTTCAATAACACACATAAAAAATACAAAAAAGGCCCAGAAAATTATATAAAATATTAACCATCCTATAGGTCCTGTAAGTATCAATGTTAATAATCTAATCCACACCTCTCCTGTCAATAATATTCCTAAAGTAGTATCCAAAAATCTAAATGAATTATCCCCATCCAATTCACCATTAAATGCAGCTACAAGGTCACTTGTTCCTTGAATAAATATTGAAAAGAAATGATCACTAAAAAACTCCCAACTACCTTGACTTATCAAACCAACAACAATTGCTATTTTAGCAATCCGTACTCCCAAGTCATACTTAGTAAATTTTACAACACCTATTGCATATCCTAATACCGTAAAAACTATATATAGACTACATAACGCTTGTAATGCTCTCCATAATGATCCTGCACCAGTTTGATTAGCATATATGCTTTGTATTGCACCTTGTGATTTACTGGTACGTGCCACATCTAAAGCTTGCGCAATATTGTCAACCTGCGTATCCTTAGGTACACCATACAAAATCCTTAAAAGGAAATCCCGAATCATAACAAATACTTTAGAAAAATTTGGATTCCATCTTTTTATAAAAAAATCCACAAAATATTTATTAGCTGATTCAATTCCTGGTAAACTACTATAATCAAACTGATTTTCATAACCTCTAACATCTATTCCTAAATAAATTTTCCCAGATTTTTTTTCAGAACCATCTTTGTTAATCATATACACTCCTGTTCCAGATTCTGGATTTTCAGGATCAGGTACAAATAATTCAATAGTACCTGGATCACCAGGAAATATGGTTGGAGGATTATCTCCTATATACATATATAACTTTTTTCCGTACATAAAATTACATATACGTTCTACATGAATGTTATACCCACCAGAATATGAAGCATATTTTTGTTTTTCACCTATTACTGCAAACCTCAACGTAACACTTTCATCAGAATCATATGCATAACTAATATTAGATTTTAAGCTATTTGAATCAATATTTTGGGAAGAAATATCAGCATAACACGAACCACCCTGAACTTTCTGCGGGAAACAATAATAGTTTCGTGCATCTTTTTCTTGTTTATGTGTTACTCGCGTACCAAAAAAAGCAGTCAATCCTTGTATTATTGGGTCAGAATTATTAGCATTCTTACTAATGTCTTCTAATTTTGCCTTGCTAATTTCTTCAAATGTAGCATCTTTGTTATATTCATAACTACCACTAATAATACAATTTCCATCTGAACCATAGTTCGATATCGTAGCAATTTCCTTACCAGTAACAAGCTTTGATTTAGAATTACATATAGTACCACATACACAATTTATATCATAAGTTGTAAAATTATTAATAACATCTATCAGTTCTTTAATTATATCTGTTGTAATATCACCTTGAGCTTTTTGTTTTTGATAATATTCAAATTGAGAAGTACTTATAGTATCAACATGATTTATAATTTTCTTCTCATTCAATTCCTTAATAATTGTACAATGTTTTTTTAACGTCTCAACATTAACTTTTTGATTTTTAATTATTCTAGCATCATAAACAAAAGGAGCATTAATCCAATTCTTTTTCGCATCTTCACTATAAAAAATCTTATTTCCATAAGGAGTATCTGTATTATCTACTAATGCTGAAACTTCAGTACCTTGCAAACGAGGTATTGCACCAGCCATTCCTCCAGATTCCTTACATTCTTGATTGACTTTCACATAAAATTTAGGAACACCATTCTGACAAATATTTTCAGCTGGAATAGCTTGCTGACAATTACTATCTTCAAAAATTTCATCATCAGAATAGTATATGACACCCAATTCTTTTAATGCAGCAGAGCTACAGTCTGTTACTTTCACCTTTCGAGGAATTAAACTAACTTTAAATGCATCCCCTTTATTTAATCGAAAAGCACTAACAGTGTGTGCAACTCCTGACAAATACTCTGAGTTTGCAGCTTTAGTTCTCAAAGAAGCATTACTACACACATCTTTTATATTTTGATAGGTAGACTCATCTTTATAAGAAATGTCCTTAATATCACTAATACAAGAAACTGCTGGAACAATTAGATTTTTTGGATTTAAAAAATCTTTGGGACACATATTTAACGCTCCAGTAACTGCTACCCTCATTGGAGGTTGATCCTTACTAACTCTTAATTCAGTGTCAATCCAATTAGGCTGCAATACTTTTGATACTTTCTTTACTGTTGGACTAACTTCCACAACAACTGAATTCCCACTAATACCTTTACTACCCTCAATACAATTAACCCCACATCCTGTAACAAAAAATAGTAATAATATTATAAACTTTTTCATACTCTACCTACCGAAACTAGATGGAGGATTTTCAGGTATTGATACACCACCACGTGATGTCCTGTTGGTAGAGTCATCACTTCTTGAAGGCGAATGCAAGTCAAGAGGATCACGTCGACGTTCACCATCGCTATCTTGATTATTCATCTCATTCATTTGCTGATACCTTGACCTTTGCATACGGCTATTTTGATCCATACCAATAATGCCTAATGCACTTTCTTTAGCACCCTCAGCCACCATAGATAAATTAGCAAATGAACCAAAAATTGATGTACACATTTCCCCAGAAGAACCAACAAAATGCTTTGTCGCATTTGCCATTATTACAAATATTAATATATTAACAATAGGCATTGGTAATCCTATAAACATAACTGTATCACTATTCACTGAATCTCTTACATTATCAGTAAAAACTGATACAGGAGAGAATCCTAAAGGGAGCAAAAATTCAAGTAAACAAAAACCTATTGTCGTAATTCCTATGTCAAACTCAGGACGAAGTACACATACATCACATGATTCAAAATTAAACATAGCATATATTATATTATCTATAACTTGAGTCAAAAGAGCAAAAGAAGCAAATATTATCACTGGTTGCATAGCTGTCTGTACCAAAGACTTAATCCACGAATCAAAAATTGCTTTAGTACGTCTAAATAAAATACAAATTATAAAGAAAGGTGCAATACTAAGCAACAATCCTATAAGAATAATAGATATCAAATAAGTAATAACTGCAGTTGCTATAGTGAGAAATAAAACTACTAATCCCCAAAAAATTAGAACTACACTTACCCATCCTACTGGACCAGCAAACAATAATGCTAAAATCTGTAACCAACTCTCAGATAAAGAAAACCGATATAAGATTATATCTAAAAATTCAAAACTTGTACTAGTATCAGGATCTTGACCTGTCATTATAGAAATTAATTGTATTGGTGCTTCAGTGAATAATTTAAACAAATGATTATTAAAAAAATCCCAACTATTAGGACCAATCACATAAATTATTATGCTAATTTTTAATGTTATAGTTAACAATTCAAAAATAGAAGCCTTAGAAAACCCAGCACAATAAAACAGTGCATTCATTAATATATATAATACCAATAATGAATTCACTATTTTAATAAAATGCATATTTTCTATAATACTATTATATATTATATTAACACCACCAGAATTAGTAGATGATGTTCCGTATAATCCTCTTTCCAGTGAATCTTTCAATCGTTCTACCATATATGAAATCACTTTTGGTATTTTCTTTTTCGCAATTACTGTAATATTAAAATATCCTGTATTATTTTCATAACCATCTCCATTATCTTTTACACCAAAATATAGTTCACCAACTTCATCATTACCCGTTAATTTGACTATTGTATCTTCATTATTTATAAAATTAAGTGGTGTAGTCCCTTGTTCTCCTGGTTTTACTGTAGGTGGACCTTTAGATATGGTATAATATAAACTATCCTTGACGTGATTACTACAATCCTTGGTTACTTCAATTGTATACTTACCTATTAACTCTAAATCATCTTTGACACGCAATTCTAAATAAAGATTTTTATCTAAATCTTTACTAATAGAATACTGGTGATTAGTCAAAAGACCAATATCAGAAGAAGAATTGTTATCTGCCTGCCATTTTTTAACTGCATCATCAACAGTAATAAAATTCGTTATACCTGAATCATGTGTTAAATATAAAAAAGGCAAAACAGTACTATATTGTCCTGCTTCATTTAAATTACACCCTGATATACCACTTTTCTCAATAGTACAACTATTAAGCATATTATTCGTTTCTACAACAAAACAATTTTTATCCAATTTTTGTTTATCATAACCAGGAATATTACATAAATTTCCGCATAGCATATTTACAGTATACGCATCATATAATTTTTGATATTTCTTTCTAACTGCATCCCGCTTCCTTAAGAGAGATTCTTTTTTCTCTGATATTAGTTGCTCCTTTTTATCTCCTGAATAAGCAGTATTGCCACTAGATGTTTTGTTTAACATATCTTCTACAATTTTAGTTACATATTCATTCAGCCTCTTATCCGTAACACAAAGATAGAAAAGATCATTATTATTTTGATAACGATCACTAGATAACTTAGAAATATTCATCTGACTCACATCTCTATATGTTTTTCTATCTAGATGATATAAAATTTTAAGTGGAAAATTAATCCAGGACTTCTCCTTATCTTTATTTGCTGAACCACGATCTTTCAAATACATGAGATTATTCATTTGAAAATCGTAATTATCAACCGGAATATAATATTCCGTATCAAGATAATCCTCCATGCATTTACTAGTATTCTGAACATAAACTTTAGGGTTGTTATTTTTACATATATCTTTATCCACAGTAAATTTCAAAGCTGGAGATAACCTAAAATTTAACTTTTCCCCCTTCATTATATTAGGGATGTTAACAGGAAATTTTTTAGCACTGGAATCAAGAGTACTCCCTTCACTAGAAAAAATATTTACCACATCTTTTGTATTATTACAAAAATTAACATTCACTGTATCAACTTTTATAGTAAGGAACTGTCTTCCAGCTAGTACCAAATCCGATTTAACCCAAGCAACATGTTCTTTTTTCCCATCTTCTAATCCAGCTTCTACAGTAGTTGAATATTCATCAAATAGTACACTCTGCGGTTTAATACAACCATGATAGCCACAACTTGAAAGAAGAAAAATACTGATTATCAAAACTATTTTAAACATAAAATCAGCTCTTCTACCCTAAAAAAATAACATAATCACATTAAATCAAATATCTTGATAAAATTTTCATAAATAACCAAACTTTAACAAAAGTACTTACTTAATCCCTTTCTCCATAACTAAACATCAAAAATAATATCATATTGAATAAGGAGTATTTCTAGCTTCTATCAGCACTTACTAGAAACTTCACATTTTTATCCTCCTCCTCCACTAGCAGCACCACTTCCTCCAGCACCTCCTCCAGCACCTTCTGCAGCATCACCAGCTCCTTCAGAGCTTCCTCCAGAAAGCTCATCTTTTCCTCCCCCATCAGATGCAGATTTTTTACGATCATCTAACTTATCAGTTATAGCTTTCTTTGCCTGTTCTCCTACACTACCCTGAACTTTAGCTGCAAGACCCACAATAGAAGCCAACATCGACTTTGGAGTAAATGATGATCCAACATGACCAGCTCTTGGATCACCTGCAAGTTCAGCTGCTATATAAGCAATAGAAGATAAGAAATGATAAAATAAAAAGCCTATCAATACCATCATGAGCAATTTCATCCATAACATCTCAGCTCCATGTTTAAAATCAGGAGCATAGGCATTAAATCCAAAAAATGCAGGCTTTGTAATAAATTCTATATTTCCAAACATACAAGCTAAATTATTATCATATTTTGGATCATCACACTCTCTTGGATCATTCAACGTGAAAGTAATTCTTTTCTGACCTAAAACATTAACTTCCTTTCTCTTAAATTTAAGATCCTCAAAATATAAATTATCAAAAACAGTAAATAATAATGCTAGAAAGGCAAAAAGTATTACAGGATATAATGTATAAACCATTAACTGTCTTATCCAGCCATCAAAAAATCCCTTTGTAGCTTGAAATAACACCATAGGAATCATTAATGGAGAAATTAATATCAAAATAGTCAGTGCAATAAGCGATAATAAAAATATATAAACTAACCATATCATAATTAGTAAAAGCATTATTACTGCAAAAATTGCAATCAAACATAACATCAATTTCATATTAAACAGCATAGTAGCAAAGAAAAGACCCGCTGACAAAAGTACCCCTAAAACAATTGTTGCGGCTCCACCATTTACTTGTTGTCCTAAGTAAAACAATACTCTACAATCTAACCTATCCCATGGAGCTATATATTTATATTTATCTTCGTAATCACTCTGACTATAATCACATATAGTTTGTGATCCACCTGCTTGCAATACCATATCTGATAATCCTATGGATAACTTTACTATTTGATCATAATAATGTGACATAGCAGATCCCTGAGTAAAGTAGACTACCAATGCAAATTTAATTATTAACATATACAATTCAGCTGGACTTTGTATCCCACCCAATGCTGCTTTTATTGCAAATAATATTAAGGCCAATACTAAAACTGCCATTACTGCCTTTTTTAACTTATCTTGAGCAACTTTCAAAAAACCAACTTTTTTGCTAGCATTTTGACCACATTGACCAGTTAATATATTGCTCAAGGACCCTTTTATACAAGAAACTATTATTGAAGTCATTGGGAATACAGATTTTATATGAGGTCCAACTTCACCTCTACATGCAGGATCTATATAACAACTATAACATTTAGAATTATCATAACTTACAATCCTCTTATTATCATCTGACATAACTGGTGTAGACTTCTCACACATTGGAACTGGAGGTCCACTGGGGCGCATATGACAACCAATCTCAACTTGAGGCCACAAAGGAATTCCTATAGATTTAGTAGCATAAACACATAACTTATCTGCTTTTTCTACAGCCTGAAAAGTAATCGTATGTATCACTTTTTCTTGACCAGCTTGTAAAACCTCACATTTTACTTCTCCCTGCATAGCATATTTAGCAACTTTTATTTCCTGAGTAGAGTAATCACCTTCCCTTGGATATTCTCCTTTTTTCAATAATTCAGTAACATTACCCGATGAAGCTTCTGATGCTCTTTTAATCATAGTGATAGGATTAAGGCTACCTATGGGATTACGATAACACACTTCTATATAATTAGAGCTAGATATTCTATTTTTAGGCCAATAATATTTATCTACTTTTTTAAACTTTTGAGATGCACATACAGGTTCATTTTGTTTAGCATTGTTTATACTAACAGGTTTAGTACTATCTTTATCACCAGTTACAAGACACCTAAAATATTCCTCCTCTGAACCAAAATCACGATTCGTACAATCTGGATAATTCTTAGTAGGCTCTTCACATTCTTTATAACTACCTTCAGTATTACCATTTCTTTTTGCATCATGAGTATCGAAACGCATAATCGGATGACGCACAAAAGACCAATTACAAGCAAAAAATGGAGCAGCTTTAGCAGCAGCAAAAGCAATAGCTGCCATACCTGCAAGAAACATCCCTAATGCTACATACCAAGTTGCAGGGTTGAGAAAGAATATACTACCAATAATAAGAGCAAATCCAGCAGTAAATCCAGCAATACCTATATACTTAGCATGTTCACTTACTTTAGCATATAAAGGATTACTAGCAATTGTAGTTCTATATACAGCTACTTTTTCACTTTCAACTTCTGCTGCTAACGTAGATTTAGCACATATAAAATTAACATTAATCAAAAATAACATTAATACATATATTATACTCTTACTAACTTTTAGCATAATCAACTCTTTTATAAAGAATATTCTTAATTATTAAATTTACACATGCTTTACTCTTTCATAAAATATAGGCAACCAAACATTTGGATCATCTCCTACTTCTTTTATTAAATCATGTAACATTAATACTGTTTCTGCCCTACCAGATAAAACACTTATTATATCTTCAAGTCCACTCAAATTAATTCTTGCAACTACTGCACCTACTCCCTGTTTCACTAAAAAGAACCTTGTACTTGGATCAGTATGCTTTATTAATGTATATTCCCTTTCAGTTAACATAAATACATTCCTATAAGCACTCGTAGCTTTTAAATTAGGTAAAAATATTTGAGTAGCAGTTTGTTGTACTAAAGTGTCACTAATCGCACTCTTACTAGCATCCTCAACACTTTGAGTAGCAAAAATTACAAATGTATTCAATTTTCTTAAAACTTTTAACCAATCTTTTATTTTTGGTGCAAACACTGGATTATCTATTAGTGCCCATGCTTCATCTAAAACAATAATAGATGGAGTACCATCTAAAGAAATACTAATTCTATGAAATAAATATAACAATACAGGAGCAAGAGATACTGGATCTTTTAATAAATGGCTCATTTCAAAACCAAAAACTCTTGATTTATTAAAATCCAATAAATCTTCCGCATTATCAAAAATTGCTGCATGAGATCCACTACTATGCCACATAGATATAGCTCCAGCTAAAGTATTAGGACCATCCAACCCTAAAAATGGTACTAAATTACACAATACTCTATGTTCTTTTTTTAACTTAAAGTTACCTTCTATTGCATCATTAATACGAGTTATATCTTCAGAAGTAAATTTATCATTAAATACCGATATTAAAGATTTTATCCACTCCATTAAGAATGTACGATTATCTGGAGTATCATCAAGATGCAAAGGATTGAATCCTGTAGGATGTCTTGGTTCTATAACCATATACACCCCACTCAATGCTCTAATGAAAATTTCAGCACCATAATCTTTATCAAAAAAGAAAATCCTTGGTGAAAACTTCATAGCCTGAGCACATAAGAAATTCATTAATACTGTCTTACCACCACCAGTAGGTCCTATAATTGCAGTGTGACCAACATCACGAATATGAAAATTAAAAAAGAAAGGAGTTCCAGAAGTAGTATCAAATACTGTTACTGCTTCTCCCCAATGATTGTTAAATTTCTTTCCAATAGGATAATTATGCTGAGATGCAAACCCAGCCATATTTAACGTACTGATTATAGCTTTACGAACTATATATTCAAAATTACCTGGCAATTGAGCCCAAAAAGCTGGTTCTAAATTAACTCTCTCCCTAACCGGATATACACCACAGTTAGATAACTCAGATTCTATTAAAGACAATGCATTATCAAGAGTTTTGAGACTTCTTTCTGTACATAAAATAGTAAGATGATGCTGTCCAAAAGCAATTCTACCACTCATTGCATCATCCAAAGCTTGACTTATTTCTACTACCTGTGATACTGCTTTATCTGCAGATTGTATCATACGGTTTTGTTGAATCTGCATTTTGGTAATAGCACTTTGTCTGTTAGTAAACTTAAAAGATTGTGTGATAATAAACTCATATGGCAATTGTAAAAATGCATCTAGCATACCAGCAGATGTTGTTTGACCGTATTCTTTTAAACTAATTAACCCTGCATATTTACATTCATTATGCGCAACTATTTGTATTGTTTTATGTCCAAAATATAACCTATGCATAGGTAAGTACTTTGATACATTCCCCACATGGAATAATACACGTTGAAAAGACCCACAATTTACTACCTGTAACAAAAATTCCATAATTTCAGAAAACACCCCCTTTGGTGTTTCTCTAATACCTAAAATTCTGGGTGCATAATTACGTAAACTTGTAAAAACACGATTAGTTACTTCATCTAAATCTTCAGAAATAGCCTGTAAATCTTTAATCCATGAGTCCTGTGATGCAACTTTTCCAAATTTATCAAAAATACTAGATAAAAATTCTACTCCTTTTTTACCACCTTCTCTAACTATTGTAATATATAAATCATTAGTAAAAGATTGCTTTGTTGCATGTTTTTCCCGCCATCTTACATTTACATAATTGGCAAACGAACTAGACACTTTATCGCTTGCAAACCCTTCTGAAAAAGCATTTCTTCTACGTCTAATTACATGAAAATATAAGCCAAAAGATGCAGAAGATATACTTCTTAACATTTGATTGCGTATAGAGTTTTGTATAGATAAATCCTCATCATCTGCAGTTTCAAAAGCATAACCAGACAACTTAATAACCTTAAGCATAGATCCATCTTTTGTCATCAATGTAGAAGAATTCCAATGTTCACTATAGGGAATAAAATTAGATTCATGATATTCCCTCTTAATTACTTTTCTTTTTTTCGTTTGCAATTGTTGAAATTTTAACATCACATTACATCATAAGAATTAGCATTATGATAAAATCTATTCAAACATTTACTACACTTCTTCATCCTCAGCATAAATAACTCCAAGAATAATGGTTCTTTTGATGAAGCTAAAAAACCCACTGAATGTATTCCTGGACCTAAAATAAACAATGCACGAAAATCATTAGTATACATAAATATCATGATACAAATCATAAAATTCAACATTGCAAATATATAACTAACACCAAAAAGCATCGTAGGTCTAGTTAATCCCTTAAATAACTGATCTGCTTTAACAGTACCTGCCATAATAAATACCAAATTAAATATATTTACATAATCTAAACACCAATTGCAATCATATAAGGCAATGTTTTATTTTATATTAAACCCCTTCCATTAAAGGTAGATACGCATTAATCTTAAAAGTAACAATAACAATTTAATAAACCATTAATTCTCAACATTTATTTGTAATTGAAATAAAAGCATAAGTAGAATTTCCTTATGATATAATTAAAAATGATACCTTTTAACTTAAAACTAAAAGGTATCATTAACCAACATTAAATAAATTAATATCTATAAACTAAATAATCAATAAAAATACTAAGAATATCTCAAAATTTAGAAAAGTAATAACTTAACATAGTTAAAATTTCATATGTGTCTTCAAATCGATTACCTTTAACAATAAAAAATAAATTAAATTGCTAAAAATTTCTGAGCTGCAAAATCCCAATTCACTAAATGTTGTAAAAAAGTTTCTACGTAATTCTGACGTACATTAAAATAATCTAAGTAATAAGCATGCTCCCATACATCCATAGTTAATAAAGGATGTGTTTTTGGATATTGTGTAATAGGAGTATCTCCATTACTAGTACATACAATCTTCAATTTCTGCTCATTTACATCAAAAACCAACCATACCCATCCGCTACCAAAATGACTTTTTCCAGCATTAATAAAAGCATTATTAAAACCATCCATGCTCCCAAAATCCTCATTTATTTTATCTAATAATTTTCCTGTAGGAGATCCTCCACCATTTTTCTTCATAGATTCCCAGTAAAAATTATGATTCCATACTTGACCAGCATTATTAAATATAGCTCTAGATCCTAAATCTCCAGATGTAACCTCAATAACTTTTGGTAAATCCTCATTAGTACACTTACTAAAATCTGTACCTGTAACAAGAGTATTCAAAGTATTAACATAACCCTGATGATGCTTATTATAATGATACCCTAATATTTCAAGACTTAAATATGGCACTAAATCATCTTGTTGATATGGAAGTTCCGGTAAAGTAAACATATGTCCTCTATTAAATAAACACAACTAAAAAGTCCAACTTTACATAAAATCTACGCAAAGTTAAGATGTACATGAATTATTACATAATATTTATTCGAGTACACTAAAATTCAACTCTATGCCAAATTAATATATTTCCATTTTACATAAAAATACTTTTAATAAGAAAAAATCACAGATAGAATTAAAAAACTATATACAGTAAAGGTTAACATTTATAATAACATGCACATACGAAAAAAATTAGGTAAATTACTAAAGTATCGTCATATTGCTTCCCGTATATCCTTAAAAAATAGGAAGGATCGTATCTTATCAATCCTATCAATGACTGCACTTGTTAGTTCCTTAGGTATACTTTTTATAATTTTAGGAAGTATCGTTAACAATGGATATAATGCACTAACAACAACAAAAATTTTATTATCAATTACAATCAATAATGATACTATAGAACAACAAGATAAACTAACATTGAGAAACAATCTAATATATTTTATTCATCAATCCTTAGAGGAACTATTTTCAAATGTTATAGATCTTTCAAATCCTGACAATAGAAAAATCATTTATAATATAATAAATGATACTGCTCATCATAATTTAGCAGATTTTCTACTTAAGAATCCAAAATCCACTAAATTCAACATATGGTTTCAATCTTCCACTACATTTAATAAAGCTATCAAAAACAAAAACATAAATCATGCAATATATCAAAAAGTTATTGCAAAATTACAAAATGAAAACAGGATAAAAGTATCATTTAATGACGCACTGTTTACAAAATATAACTCTAGATCTCCTGAAAATACTGGGATTCTTGGCTCACTAATAGGATCCATGTTTACAATAATTATATGTTTAACATTCGCATTACCTATAGGTATCACATCCGGCATATGTTTAAGTGAGCTCATACCAAAAAATAAAATATCTTCTATTATCGAAATCAGCATAACAAATCTTGCATCTGTACCGTCAATAATATTTGGCATTTTAGGGTTAGCAATATACATCAATATTTTTGATATACCACGTTCATCAGCACTTATAGGTGGTATGACTCTATCATTAATGATGTTACCAAATTTGGTAACATCTACAAAACAAGCATTTGCAGCAGTGCCACCATCCGTAAAAGATGCAGCTTTCTCACTAGGAGCATCAAATATGCAGGTAATTCTACATCACTCATTTCCAATAGCATTACCTAGTATCATGCAAGGTGCTATTTTAAGTATTGCAAGAATCTTAGGTGAATCTTCTCCGTTAATAATGATTGGGATGGTAGCATTCATAGTTGATATTCCAAAGGATTTTCTCGATCCAACAACTGTATTACCTGTACAAATATATATGTGGGCAAGTAATCCACATATTGAATTTATCCAATTAGCTGCAATTGCTATAGTAGCTCTACTTTTAATGTTATTAATTCTAAATCTTATAGTAACTTTTATAAGGAAAAAGTTTGATCATTTTATTTTTTAAAATACTTAAATTCAATGATTCACTCTTCAATTAATACATTACAAATAATAATTCCCCATATATATTAATAATCATAAAGCAACATTAACTAAACTATCATTACCAAACTATGAAAAAAGAGATAACATCAACAATATTGTTGCTCCACATTAATATTTTATAATAACATAAAAAATAAGTGCACTTAGCAGGATTTGAACCTGCGACTTTTACCTCCGGAGGGTAACGCTCTATCCACTGAGCTATAAGTGCGATATCAAACTTATAAAACGTATTAAGAAATCTTACAAGCATTTATAATAAAATAATATATTAGTCGATACCATTGTAAAAATGGCTCAACGTTTACCTTTTTACCTCAACCTCACATAATATATAATCAGATTTATATCTAGATTCTATTTTTCTATTAAATATACAAAAAATTTACTTCTAATATGTATAGCCTACTTTCTCTCAATCACAAAAACTTTCCTCAGATTACAACCAACTACACTACCGATTAACTATCTAAAAAATTAAATATCATATAAAACTAATGAAAAACCCTTCTGGTATAAACATTCAAACTTCTAAAAAATATTAACTACCATGTTAATTCTAATTGCTTTTAGCATGCATGAACATAGCAGCACGATTTTTCTTTAACCTTTGAAAATCCTCTCCAGCATGGTATGAAGACCTTACTAAAGGGCCCGACGCAACCATTAAAAACCCTTTAGAGTATGCAACATACTTGTAATGATCAAATTCTTCAGGAGTTACATACCTATCAACTGCAGCATGCTTAGGAGTAGGCTGCAAATATTGACCAATCGTTATAAAATCAACATCCGCAGATCTTAAATCATTCATTACTTGATATATTTCTTCTTTTGTTTCACCCAATCCTACCATAATTCCAGATTTAGTAAATACTTTAGGATTTTTATATTTAACTGTTTTTAACAAATAAAGAGAATGAAAGTAACGTGCTTTTGGTCTAATTTTTGCATACAACCTTGGAACAGTTTCTATATTATGATTGTAAACATCAGGAGCAGCATCAGCAACCTTTTCAATTGCACCATGTTTATTCAAAAAATCTGGAGTTAATACTTCAATAGTAACATTCTGATCGTTTTTTCGTATTTCTTCTATACACTCTACAAAATGTCCAGATCCACCATCTTCCAAGTCATCCCTGTCTACAGATGTAATAACAACGTGCTCAAGTTTAAGTAAACCAACAGCCTTAGCTAAGTTTTGAGGCTCATGAGGATCCAGTTTATCTGGAATTCCAGAAACAACATTACAAAATGCACATGCTCTAGTACATGTAGAACCTAAAATCATTACTGTTGCATGTCTTTTATTCCAACACTCACCAATGTTGGGACAAGCTGCTTCTTCACACACAGTATTTAATTTATACAATTTCATTAAATTGCGAACTTGATAAAAAGTATCCCCTGTAGGCATCTTAACTTTTAACCAATCAGGTTTACTTCTCATACAGTAAAATTTAGAAATTCTTATTAGTTGAGTATAAATAACAGTGGTATTAATGTCAAGAAAGGATAACATTTGATACCACTTACAGTTTATTAAGTGTATATTTTACACTACTGCATGTTATAATATATAAATTTACATAATAAAAAAATTACTCAAAATTACAGATAAGTATCCCTTAATTCAAACAATAAAAACTAGTATATACATCAAAACATACTACTTTGTAACTAATCGCAAATGTTGTAAAGATTATTATATACATTTAAACTTTTAACTGTATTACCACTTTATTCTTTTAATATAAACGCTATACAAATTTAACTAATTAACACTTAAATAATCTTTAAAGCATATTCCTAGTAAGTAAAAAAAAACTTTAGCAACCATGAAATAAATGTGTTGTTATATATATGTATTAATAACCACGATATATCATTGTACTACTTTGCATACTGCTATAAATATTACATAATAAAAAAATTACTCAAAATTATAGACAAGTATCCCTTAACTTAAACAATAAAAACTAATATATACATCAAAACATACTACTTTGTAACTAATCGCAAATGTTGTAAAGATTATTATATACATTTAAACTTTTAACTGTATTACCACTTTATTCTTTTTAATATAAACGCTATACAAATTTAACTCATAATAACACTTAAATAATCTTTAAAGCACATTCCTAGTAAGTAAAAAAAACTTTAGCAACCATGAAATAAATGTATTGTTATATTATATGTATTAATGACCACGATATATCATTGTATTACTTTGTATACTGCATTGCACTACACTTATATTGTCTAGGTAACTATTATTATAAACCCCAGAACACGAAAATTTTAACTCTCGGTGGTAATTTAAAGATGATAAAAGACCAGTCGTACACTGAAAGTCAGTAGCAGTACTTTGAACAAAATTCATACGTGCTGTACAAGCATAATCTATAGTACTATGAGATTGCTGACCAACACGATCAAAATCATGAAGTCCTGAAGATTTGTTAGAATGCTCAAAAATATCTAATTTATCTACAGCTTTTTTAACAGCATTCGCCACTTTTCGTAAAGCCTGATCTATTGCATTCATTATGGTAGCTACAGCAAAAAAAATCCCCTGCACACCATATTGAGGACCCAGCTGAAGTGATGCATCTCTTACAAAAAAATACTGATCTTGTAACTTGTAAGATACATCATTTATCTTACCACGAAAAACATCTAACGTATAACCATATACAAAAAAACTTAACGGAGGAGTCACAACAAGAGTTTGAGAAGCAACAATACTATTGCTGTTTGCATCCAAAACCTTCTCATTACCTTTGTGTAAAGATAATCCAAGTACTTCTGCTAATTTAACATACTGCTTAGCAGACGAAGTATCCTGTTGTAACCCAATAAGAGAACTTACAAAACTTGCAAATAAAAAAAAGCGAAAGAGTAAGTTAGAACCAATTCCATATTGAATCATTTGAGCTCTTAACTCTGTAAGAAGCATTAATCTTTCTTGTAATAATTTCCTTCGTTCAGGATCCAGCTCATTAACTAATTCCTCTTGCAACTCTGAAATCTGCTCATCTAATAACTCCTTGAGGTTAAGAGAACGACCACTACGTAAAAACCTTTTTAAAAACTCTATAATGGATTCTAATATGAATTTTTTCTTTTTCCTTTTACGCTTCAAAGGATCAAGTTCATAGTCAAAATCTATATAATCTTCATTTTGCTCGCATAGTTCACTAAAAAAATCTAATATCTTTTGTAAGAAAGATTCTTCTATCTCAAAATTGTCAAGATCAAGATTTTGAACTTCACCTGCAGATGCATCATAATCATATTCATGACTTTGTATAACACCGCTATATTCTCCACTATGCTCTATAAGAAATTTATTAAATGCTCCATCAAGCTCCAAAATAGATTCTTGGACTTCTAAATCTTCTAACTTAACTTTACCAAGAAACCTAAAATCATCGTCCTCATTAATATTACTAAATGCTAATGTTTTTACATCATGTAGAACATCACTAACTTTCTCATTAGCATCTTCACTGAGCCCATTTAAGCTACTTGACTTTGTTTTGTAACTTTTATCATCTACCATAAAAACATACCATCCACACTTTAAAAACGGACTCTTGAAATATAACACTAACGATCAATACTTAACTCCAAGGTATGATCAACATCACTAAGAAATAACTCTCCTCTTTGCCTACGACAACCTACTTCCTGCACTACTTTTACATCAGCAGAATAATAACAATCAGACACACATTTAGTATTAAACAATACTGAATTTGACGCCATATTCTCATGTAACATAAAGTATTGAATATTATATACTACCTTCTTTTTAAAATAATTAACAAGTTGTTGTACTCCCTTTATAAACAACCCTTCACATAAAACTTCTATAAATCCATTAATCATTTGTGATATCTTCTCCTGTGCAGGATTTCCCCTATGAAAAGAAGATGAATATATAGAGTAATTAATATCTTGACAATGCAAACTACCTTGAACTGTTTGTATATTATTATACAGCAATCCTAAATCAAATTCAGAACACATAAACATTATATCTTTAAACAAAATACCTTTTTGATAAAATTCAACTAACAATAATTTACCAAAATCAGTACAAGTAAAATATTCATATAACCCATCTAACATTACTATATCTAACGCATGATCCGTTATTTGTGTAACATAATCAGCAATACTAAGTAAAGTTATTGAATTTGTTAAACGGAGTAAATAATACAATATAAAAGATATAGAAATGCTCTTTGGATCTTGAAAATATTCTATAAATTCATAAATAGACTTTTTAATACGGGACATACAAGATACTGTTCCTTTATCAATTTTAATATAATTAGCTAAATCTTTAGCTTTATCTGAAGGTTTTTTTAATAATAAACTATTAGAATCAAAAAAGTTCTCAACAAATATTCTTATACTTGATGTCTGGCTGTTAAGCATACTATTATCATCCAGTGACTGTAAAACATGATATACATCCCTTATATATGGAGAAAAATTACTATCAATATCAGTATCTATAAACTTTTTAGAAATTAATTTACCAAATTGCAGTTGTTTGCGGTAATTCTGTAATCTTAATATACAATCATAAAGCACTACAGTCATACTATGGTCCACTTTAGTATTTAAGAATACCGGCTCTGATCTATTTTTGATATTATAAACATCATGAACATCTAACATATGTATTGCCCATTTTAATGATGCAATTTTTGCATCTAATAATTCTACTGTTACAATATCACCCATAGTATTTGCTTCAGCAAATATACGCTCTACATCTCGTGTATTGCATATTTTAACGCATGAATCCTTATGAAAATATCTGGTCTGTAAATTAACAGCAGTAATCTTGTCATAAAGTGCTGATCTCTTTTGAAAACTATTTAGAATATTCAACCTGTCTGTATCACTACAATAGTTAATCTTTTCTGTATAATTATTTAATAAATAAGAAAACTCATATTTTAATTTAATATAATTTACATTACCTACCACATCCTGAGGCAATTTAGAGGTATGACTTTCAAACTCTTTTAACAAAAACTCAGGTTTGGGCTTATTACAACATAGAATCTGATCAATCTGCGAAGATAGCTCTCGTGTCATACTAATAATGCGTGATGATAGACCATCACTGACCTTCACCTTACCATAAATCTGTTCCAATGCTTCTATCAAACCACCATTAATATCATACCCCTGTTCACTAGATTCTCTTTGTTGCTGACAGGTCTCAAACTCCCTATGCTTAATAAACCAAATCTTACTCAATAAAATAATACATGAATACTTAAACCCATAAATTTTCAAAAATTCATAAATGTTTTCACATACCTTATAAACATGCTTACATATTAAATATACCAACTTTATAAAAAACCTTATACACTCTGAGAGCAAACCACATAACAAAATAAAATCAAGTACCCTAACAATAATACCTGCAGTATCTAAAATCAAACTTAACCCTTTATCTACTATAGTATCCAACCCTACTACTACACACAACGAATCAAATATCCCCTGCATTCCATAAATAAACTTACCAATAAAAACACCTGGTATAATATTAAAATGCATAAGTATCCTACCAACAATTGCACTTATCAGTATGATAACAAACATAAGACCAAAAAGTACATAAGCTACAAACCTATTAGATAATAGTCTTATTTTCAGCTTTTCAAATCTTCCTGCTATATTATTGTCCTTACGAATTCTTTTCTTTAAAAACTTAGCTTCATAATAACTTTGAACATATCTTTCTTCAGAATTGCATAATTTGATATTTTCTATAATTTTACTTGAAAATGATGTAACAGGAATTTTTTTATTTTGTGTATATAATTTTTCCTTAACATTATCACCTACATAACCTGGCGTAGTACGATAACGACTAGGATTAATATAATAACGCCATATAGAAGAAAATGGTATAAAATGTGAAATTCTATATAAAACTTGTAACACTCTCAAAGATTTACTAACTTTAACATCATAAATAAATTTTTTATCTGTATGACTATTGTTTATAATAACTCGTAAGATACCGAGAAATTTGCTATCACTTATTTTCTTATCCCATAATTCATCAAGAATATCCAAACAGTCTATGTTTATATCTAAGTAATCTATCAAAGAATGCAATTTTAATTGACGTAAAAGCCACTTATTTTTCTCTTTGTTTCTTATTATCCACTTTCCATTAACACACACTATTGAATCAATTAATCCAGGAAAATCTATAGATGATATTAATCGATTATCTTTTAACAACTGTGTACTTAATATTGGATGATTATCTACTATAAAACCAATAACTCTTTCGCTAAGAAAACTCTTGTTTATATTCTTTGCCCTTATACTATCGTTCATATACCTGACAATTTCTTTCAACAAAAGTACCCTACTATTGGTATATTGTGTCAATTCCAAGAGTTCTTTTTTCGTAAATTTTAATATTGCATTCCTGTCAACAATCTTTTTCTGCATAAAGAAATCATATGCAGCAAGCAATCGATTAATATCATCATGAACATTTTTACAAGTAACCTTTAAAAACAAATCTAAATCTTTTATTACTAAAACATCTTGGAACTTCTGCAAAAAATTAATCTCTGCTTCTACAAGTGCAGTCAATCCCCTAAAATACTGTTGAGCACGTAAAATCCCTTTATCACTATTCATTTTAATAAAAAAATCAAGATTTGCTGTAATATTGAACTTCACATTTTGTAAACTCAATATAGCTTTTTTCACTGCTAAATTATCTTCCGGTAAATTATTTCCATATAATTCATAATATATATCATGTGCTTTCTCTAACCCTTGTCCATATACATCAATACCATATTGTTTTTTATCTTGAAAAAACTTATAAGCAACATGATTTATCATATCATGTAGCTGACGTTCTCTTAATAAACCTTCAATTTCTTTTACTATTACCTGATCACTTATTAAAATATTTAACGCCTCTAGAAATACATGAAATGGTACCGCTAATGAATTAAAGCAATTTACGTCTGACAGACAAGCAATAAAATACTGCAAACATTTTTTCTGATCCAATATTTTTAATAATACACTATCATCAGATGATTTAGCGCTTTCTAATTCCAGCATTTGCAATTTTTTTGTAATTACTTTAAATAAAACACTATCTTCATATTCTTTTATAGTAGATAAAAAAACATAATATTTACCATCAGAATGTATACATAACTTACTCCTTAACAACTCCGGGTTTGGAAAACATAAAGGATTCAAATCCCTTACACAATCTTCACCCATTCTTCCAACACATTCTTTACTTTTAAAGAAATAACTCATCAATTGCTGGAATATTCCTTTACATTCACGCTGATCATGCTGATAATGACCTTTTATAGAACTATAAATATCACAACAGTGTAATTCCCAAAGATCTGTTGCTTCAAATATCAAATACATCATTAATCTGATGTTATATTCATTATTACCAGCTGTCGCACGAAAAGGATTATGAAGTTGCGTTTTAAAAAAAATTAAATCTGATTTTTTTACCGTTAATCTACAATCTACTAGATCTTCCTGAATAACACCACGAGGTAAAACATTTAAAATTTTTTTTCTGTCATCATCACTGTTATATATTATATCAATGTATAAAAAGTGGTTCTCCAATCTCACATTATCTATTTGAATCATGGAACTGAGGAAATCAACTAGCGATTGACTTTTATATGTACTACTTAATAACATACATTACCTCAATACTTAGATAATCACAATTTTACTTTATATGAATTATCTAAAAATATACGCCCCCCGTCTAAATATACTTAAACTTTTATAAGACTATAACGACTTACTTTTACAAAAACTTGTAATCGTATTTTAGCACAATCACAATTTATATCTATTAATTTATTAAAATCTATACTATTAAGGTGTAAGCAGTCTTTATACAATAAAAAATAAATATAACCAACTAAAACTCTATAATAACATCACCAGTAGCTACACTGTTTCCTTCTGAAAATAATACAGATTTCACAATTGACTTTACATCTGAATATATCACATTTTCCATCTTCATAGCTTCAATTACTAACAAAGGTTGACCTGGTTGAACTTCTTCTCCTTGTTTAACATAAATTTTAACTATCATACCAGAAATAGGAGAACATACATTACTAGAATATAACTCTTCCCCACTAATCTGAGGCATTATAGGTAGTAGATCAGATACACAAGGTTTATATACTGCACACAATGCACTCATAGCAGAATATTTAAGTTGATATTTATTTAATCTACTATCAACCTTTACATGAAATACCTCATCATTATTTACTTGGATCTGTAATATTTTAAAATTCACATTCCATGTACTTACAACTAAATACTCACACTGGTCATAAATTGCCAAAACTCTACCATTTTCATATTTAGCACTAATCAAATATTTTTGACCATCAACATAAACAGCTAATTCTCTATTTTCACATAATTCAACCCCATGAATACCATATTCATCTTGAAAGAATATACATAGTGAGGTCAAAATAAAAAGTTTAATACAAGCTTTGGTTAGAGGATTTCCTTGAAACCCATCAAAATAAAATTGCTCAATAAACTTCGTATTAATATTTCCAGATATAAATACAGGATGATGAAATACAGATAACAAAAAGTCTATATTATTAGCAATGCCACCAATATAAAACTCATTTAAATATCTTTGCATAAAACTCACTGCTTCATCTCTATTTTTACCATAAGTACAAACTTTAGCAATCATAGGATCATAAAACATGCTGACTTCTGCTCCCTCAAATACCCCACTATCAATCCGTAAATTATCATTAGGCATAGGAGCAGAATAATAAGCAATTCTTCCACTAGAAGGTAAAAAATTCTTTGTAGGATTTTCTGCATAAACTCTTGCTTCTATTGCCGAACCAGTAAATTTCACATCTTGTTGAGTAAATCTCAATTCTTCACCATCAGCAATTCGAATCATTTCTTCGACAATATCAATTCCAGTCACAAGCTCTGTAACAGGGTGTTCAACTTGTAATCTAGTATTCATTTCTAAGAAATAAAATTGCTTATCTTGATCAACTATAAATTCAATAGTACCAGCAGAATAATACCCTACTTTTTTCGCAAGATTCACACATTGCTGATACATTTTTTGCCTCGTTTCTTCGTCAAGAAACGGACTAGGAGTTTCCTCAATAACTTTTTGATTATGTCGTTGTATAGAACATTCTCTTTCACCCAAACACACAATATTGCCATGCTTATCAGCTATAATTTGTATTTCAATATGTCTTGGTAACTCAACGTATTTTTCTATAAAAATTCTACCGTCCCTAAAATTTTTTGCTGCTTCATTTGTTGCAGAAGTAAAAGCTTGCTCTATTTCTTCACTTGACTTCACAATTCTCATACCTTTACCACCACCACCAGCAGTAGCTTTTATCATTACTGGAAACCCTATAGATTTAGCTATTTCTTTTGCTTCATGAACAGAATCAACAATTCCCATATATCCAGGAATAATATTCACCTTTGCAGACTCGGCTATTTTTTTAGAAGTAATTTTATCAGCCATCATTCTGATTGAGGTAGAACTTGGACCAATAAACTTAATATTATACTGCTCAAGTTTTTCAGGAAAATCAGCATTTTCTGATAAAAAACCATATCCAGGATGCACAGCGTCTACACCTGTATTACAAGCTACCTCACAAATTTTCTCCATATTCAAATAACTCTGATTTACTGGAGCAGGACCAATATTTACTGCTTCTTCAGCAGATAAAACATGTAATGAGTACACATCTGCATTTGAATATACTGCTACACAAGATATTCCCATTTTACGAGCAGTTCTCATTACTCTACATGCAATTTCACCTCTATTTGCTATTAATATTTTTTTTATCATTATCTTAAATACTCTTAATTAAAAGGTAATTCCTTCATTTATATATAAAGATAGTCTAAAATTTTACTTATATACAACCATACCACAAGTAATATTTCACTATTTTGACTATAACTAGTGATTACAGTATATTACTTCGACATAAATTATAATATAAAAATGCTAGAGAAAAAAATTTTTATTAAAAGTGGAGATGAAAATAACAGATTAGATAAATTTATAGCAAGTAAATTAAACATATCTCGTAATCAAGTACAACAACTAATAAAAGACAGTAAAATTCTACTTTTTGATACCATAATAAGGGACAACAATCACATAACAAAAGTAAATGACATTTATAATATAAGCATACCTATAAAAACAATCAGTGACACAATTACCCCTAATCACTACATACCAATTTCAGTAGTATATGAAGATCATGATATAATAATAATAAACAAAGCCCCTGGAATAACTGTACATCCAGGAGCAGGAACAAATAATAATACACTAGTAAATGCACTAGTTGCACATTACGGCAACAGTTTAAGTCATGTAGGAAAAGCAACAAGACCAGGAATAATTCACAGATTAGATAAGGATACTAGCGGACTAATGGTCATTGCAAAAAATGAAAAATCATATTATTTTTTATCTGATCTACTACTCAAAAAACAAATAAAAAAAGAATACTTAGCAGTAGTATGGGGGTTACCTAACCCTAAAAGTAATACTATCAAAAACTATATCTGTGTAAAACCCAATAATAAACAAATGATGACTGTGACGCATTTACCACATAAGGGTAAATTAGCAATAACTGAATATCAAACCCAAAAAAGCTTCAGTAACATAGCAAGTTTAATAAAATGTAGAATACATACAGGTAGAACACATCAAATACGTGTACATATGAGTTACATAGGAAACTCTATAATAGGAGATCAAAAATACGGAAAAAACAACAGTAAAAGTGTAAAATATGCTAAACAAAGTACCATTATCAATACATTAAAACGACAAGCCCTTCATGCCTATAAATTAGGGTTTACTCATCCTACGAGCAACACATACATAGAATTTCATTCTTACATTCCTAATGATATACAAATGCTAATTGACGAATTAGAACAATTAAGCCAATAAACAATGTTTACTGATCAAATATACTGTCTTAAATAGCTCTATAGTAGCCAAATCTTTCCACATTTTTATAGGTCTTTACACTATATAAAGTATAAATTCTTATATTTATCAACATCCTATTAGCTTACTATGACATTATTCTCCATATACAAGTTTAAATATTATTCTGACAAACTATAACTTTTAATTTGTAATAGAATATTATAAATGATTATAAATTTATGTTATATATTAGGAATATTATATAAATTTAAATCGCTAAAACTTGGAGCGTTGTATGATCTTTCTTGCTAATCCATTTTTTCATTATAAAAACAACATACTCAGTATAGAAAACGTAAATGTATTGGATATTGCAAAAAATGTCGGAACCCCTGTCTATTGCTATTCTTTAAATGCAATAAAAAATAACTATAGACAATTCCAAGAAAATCTACCTAATAATTCTATAGTATGTTATGCAGTTAAGTCGAATTCTAACTTATCTATTTTAAGTTTATTAAATTCACTTGGAGCAGGAGCAGACGTTGTATCTGAAGGAGAAATACGACGTGCTATTGCAGCTGGAATTTCACCAAATAAAATAGTTTTCTCTGGCGTAGGAAAAACTGAGCAAGAAATAAATTTCGCATTGGACAATAGAATACTACAATTTAATGTAGAGTCTATTGAAGAGTTATCTCTCATAAATACAATAGCATGTCAAAAAAATATAATTGCACCAGTATCTATTAGGATTAATCCGAATATTAATGCAGATACAAATGATAAAATCACAACAGGATTGAAAGTTAATAAATTTGGTATACCAGAAGAATTACTTGATCAAATTTTCAATAAAGACTTTACTTGGATTAAAATTATAGGAATATCCGTACACATAGGTTCACAAATTTCCAATCTACACATATTCCAAAATACAATTGACAAAATAAAAAAAATTATAAAAATTTTTAAGCAACATAATACTCAAATTATCAGGGTTGACCTTGGTGGAGGACTTGGAATACCATATAAAAGTTCTGATACCTTCCCAACAATTCAAGAATATGCAAACTTACTAAAAAAGAATTTTGAAAATGAAAATTATCAAATCATATGTGAACCTGGTAGAGCATTAGTAGGAAATACTGGTATACTATTAACAAAAGTACTATACCGTAAATATAATCAAGAAAAAAGTCACATTATATTAGATGCAGGAATGAATGACCTAATACGTCCAGCATTATACAACGCTGAACACACAATAATACCAGCAATTTCTTCAACATCAACACAACTACAACCATGCGATATAGTCGGCCCTATATGTGAATCTGATGATACTTTTGCACATAATTATCATATACATAATTTACAAAACGGAGAAATAGTAGCAATATGCACAGCTGGAGCTTATGGATCTTCAATGTCAAGTAACTATAACTCCAGATTATTAATACCTGAAGTAATGGTTAACAACAGTAGTTATGACATTATTCGTTCTAGGCAAACTTATGAAGACATGTTAAAAGATGAGATCATATTAGAATTTTAAATATGTGATTAAATATCCTTCCAATAAGTATATTTTTCACTATTAGCACTATTGCATAACACGAAACAGATATTAAAACTTATAAAATTTTAATCGGTATTGCTACTTAGGAAAGAACATTTACTGATAACCTTATTCATATACTTACATAACACAACAAGTATGAATTAAAACAGAAAAAATCTCACTAATATTCAGATACAACTAAGTATTACATTACTTCTATGGTCACATTAGTAGATATATTTTTTGATACAATACAATTATGCATCAGGTAAAAAACTTTACATCAACATTCCAGAAAACAAACTAATACTATTTTTAAATAAGTAAGATTTATAACCTTATATTTAATAAGTATACCTGCTCAAGAAATATAAACCAGATATAAAAAAATCTTGCACACTTATATAGAATACCCTGCTCTAATAACTATTACTCAAACAAGAGCTGTCATCTAACAACTTTATTTTTAAATAAGCAAGATTTATAACCTTATATTTAACAAGTATACCTGCTCAAGAAATATAAACCAGATATAAAAAAATCTTGCACACTTATATAGAAATACCTGCTCTAATAACTATTACTTAGGAAAAAGCAAACATCTAACAACTTTACCATTCAACACAAATAACACTAAGTTCAGATTTAAAAAACGTACTTACAAACCTACAGTTTATGATATACAATATTTTACCCACTCATATCTGCCATATTACTCACAATCATATTGAACAAACAACACCCTATACACTCCTCCTCTTTTTATTACACTTACACTTGATACTTTATATTAAATAGAGGACTTAGCTTAGAAATAAAAGTAAGGAATTATAGAAATGAGTGCATCAAATTGAGTTTCAAATTATAAAGAAACTTTCACACCTTTTGCCACAGCATTTTTAACTAGTTTTTTTATTTTTTGAGCTTTATCAGTCAACTTTCTAGACGATGTGTTAAGCAAATATAAATCCAAACCACCCTTATAATTTACTGTCCTTAAAGTACGACTAGATACTTTAAATTTAAACTTCCTATTCAAAATATCGCTTACTAAAGTTACATTATGTAAGTTAACCAAATAAGCCCTTTTAGTTTTACGATTAGAGTGTGATACCTTATTCCCAAAAGACTTTCCCTGACCTGTAATATCACAAACCCTACTCATTTTACAAACCTAAAACACTAACTAACAGGCATTCATTATAACAATACATCAACATTAGTCAAACACAAATTCTTCAGATTATTGAGATTCAAAATAACTAATTACTATAAATATAATGTACCTTGCTGAATTACACGTTAGTTACATGCTACAAGCAATATCTCTTAATATTCATTAACAATAACTTATTGTCTTATCTATACCCAATAACAATTTACATAAAATTTACTGGATCAACATCTATAGTAATCCTAATTTTATTTGCTTTTGCATAATACTCCTTATACTTAGCAAGTAGTTTTTGTATAATAACGTTATGCTGTACCTTAATCAAAATTCTATATCTATATTTCCTATTTAAAAAACTTATAGGAGCAGGAGCTGGACCCAAAACAGTCAAAGTATGGGGAAGACTCTTTACTATTTGCTTCGACACATTTATGACATGAGTTTCATCCTTACCACTAATTATTATACCTATTAATCTTGTATATGGTGGCATTTTAGTTAATAACCTAGATTCTAGCTCTAAACTATAAAACAATTCACGATTATAAGATGACAATGATTTAATCAATGGGCTATTGGTATCATAAGTTTGTAAAATTACTTCACCGTTATCTGCAAATCTACCAGAACGCCCTGATACCTGATGCAACAGCTGATAAGTTCTCTCTGTAGCACGCAAATCACTATTATTCAAACTTAAATCAGCATCTATTATACCAACTAACGTTAATCTGGGAAAATTATGACCTTTTGCTATCACTTGAGTACCAATAATAACATTTACCTCATTACGCATAATCATATCAATCATAACACTTACATCCTTACTACTAATATCACTGCTAATTATCGCAACTTTAGCATTTGGTATTAGTGCAACAATGTCCTCTGCTATTTTTTCTACACCTACCCCATATGATATAAGAGAAGATTTATCTGAACAGTTAGTACACTCATCTTGCATGGGACAAGAATACCCACAATAATGACATAATAATATGTTTTTCTTTTTATGTTCTACAAGCCAAGTAGCACAGTTTTTACAGTTTATTTTAAAACCGCAAGCTTTGCATAATCTCAATTTTGCATATCCACGACGATTCAAGAAAAGCATAACTTGATCTTGCCTTTGCAAAGTTTCCAATATACTATTATAAAGTTTATTTGATAACCACACATTGACCATCTTGCTCTTACATAAATCAACAATCCTCACTGATGGCAATTTAGCATTTCCAAACCTTTGCGTTAATTTCACATGATAATACTGAGACTTTAATACATTGTTGATCGCCTCTAGAGATGGAGTAGCCGAAGACAAAATTATTGGTATATCCAAATTTTTTGCCAACACAATAGACATATCACGTGCATTATATAGCACTCCACATTCCTGCTTAAACGATGAATCATGTTCTTCATCTACAATAATCATCTTAAGGTTTTTATATGGTAGAAATAAAGCAGATCTTGCACCTATAACAATCAAAGACTGCCCATATGCTATGGATAACCAATATTCCTTACGATTCTTTAATGTTAAATTTGAATGCCATTCTACTGGATAATAACTATCAAAATAATGCTTTATACGCTTTATTAACTGCAATGTTAACACTATCTCTGGAAGTAAAATTAATGCTTGTGCTGTACTATCCCTTTTTATTAATTCACGTATAACTTCACAATAAACTTCAGTTTTTCCAGAGCCAGTTTCCCCATCTAATACTATAACTGAATAACCTGAAATCTTATTAACAATACTATTATATGCAATCCTTTGTTCATTAGATAAATTAATTTCTACACTATTACATCTGTCATTTTGTTTTGCATAAAATTTTAGCTTACTAAAAGATTTAGCATTTACTACATTACTGAACACCATCTTTAATACTAAACCTGCTGGAACAATATTATAGTCGCTCACCCATTTAATAAAATTAAGTAACGCAACATTAACTCTTGGCAAAGAATTTTTAGAAATTACAACTTTTAATTGTAACTTTTCTACATTACAATCTGAAGGTATCATATCATTCAATTTCAATATAACACCTACCAAGGTTCTAGCTCCAAAAGGTACAAGAACATATTCACCAACACAGAACATATCATTCTCTGGAATAGTGTAATAAAATGTCTTATTAATCGGTACCGGAAGTAAAATTTCAGCTATCATCTAAACATTTAAATAACAGAGCTGTTTTATTATAACAAAAGAATCAAAATTTACACCTTTACTTGTAAAGCTATCTTTCAACTACACATTTTTTTAAATACTAAACTGTTGAATACAAAACTAATAACATTATAAAAACCACTATACTATCAATACATACAGAAAACATAAATATAATTAAACAAGTAGCTCCTTCACTACTTATACCAAAGTCAAAAATCACATCATACTAGATAAGTAAACATATTTACTCAAAATACGCACTCGTTAATATAAATTTGTTTATCTCTAAATCTCTTCAATCACGAAAAAGAAAATCTTTAATTATTGCATCCGCAAGCATAATTGATGTATCTCTACTTGTATTGTCCCCAAATTTTCTTTCGGCATTAATCATTAAGTACTCTGGATGAAATTGAAAATATATATTACCATATTTATCCTCTATCGCCTCTATAACACCATCCTCCGACATAGCAGCAATTTTATATCCCAAATTATACATTTTCATCACATTCTCTACATTGCTATCAATTGCTTCTGAATGTGCATCTGGAAAATATATAATTTGATCTTTAGCCAATTTCAAATCAACTGCAATATTTGATAACCTAGTGTTAGGAAAAATTTTGATTTTATGTAAATTAGCATACACACTTCTAGGATCAGGCATTGACACAGTATGTGATTTCACAGAAATATCAGAATTAACTATATCCTTCACCCTTGTGATTTTAATTCCATTTGCATACATTATACCTTGTAAACCACCACAAACACCAAGAAGATGTATACAATGATTTTGATTATGAATTATTTTAACGACAGCATTAGTAACCAATTGTCTATCTAAAGACGGAGCAATTGGTAAAGAACTAATATTATAGTGGTTTCCTGGTATAAATATTCTATTGATATTATGCTCTTCTATAAACTTTAGAACCACACTTTCTATAATATCGTATCTTGATATCTTACAATTTGCTTTATAGGTTTTATTAATCTTTACTATTTCATCTTTCACTAACTGCATAATTACATTATAATCCATAAGAACTACACGAACACCATAACTCTGAAGTAATTGTGTAATTCCCAAAGCCGTTTTATACTCATTAGGGTAACTAATAAACTCAGTAGATATCAATCCAACTACAATATCCTTCTGATCATATCTTACACATCCCACTGATACTGATGTACACGGAATAAATAAGATAATAAAAAATAAAACTATAATTATAGCATACTTCATTCTACATATAAATTTCATACAATAATCTTTTTATAACATAGTATAAATTATTGACAAATAATTATTAATAAATTAATGATATACTTAATATAAGTGTTAAAGCTACTACTAAATTAATATAATGTAAAATGAAAACTAGATCTATAGAACAAATCACCTTACTACCACAATTAGCCAAATTTTCACATTATTAATCATAATATTTGTAATTTATACATTAACTTACACTCAATAAATTTCTAAATAGATTTCTTAAACTAAATATTAAGTTGATTGTCTACACATACTGAGATATTTTTTTTAATTAAGTACATAATCTATTCTATGAAATCTTTATTAGTGACTCGACCAAAAAAAGATTCTATCAAAATTAAGGAATATCTTAATAAGCAAGGTTTTAATGTCTACATAGAACCACTGTTTTCAATAAAATACCTGATAACTAAAATCAATATAAACGATTTCGATTTAATCATATCTACAAGCCAGCATAGCATAATCGCTTTGAGCAAGATCACTAAAAATTGGAATATACCCATTGTTACTGTCGGTAATAATACCATGAATACTGCACAAGAATTAGGATTTACATCTGTAAAATCACTCAATGGAAATATTGATAACGTTATATCTTATATAAAAAACCACAACAGAGCTAATATATTATACATAAGAGGCAAAGAAGTTACATATAACTTAAAAAAAAGTTTTAACCATTACCATAACTTTCAAGAGATTATACTATATAATACAATAGACAGAAAATACTTGAGTAAATGTTGTTATAATGCCTTATTACAAAACAAAATATCAGGTATACTACTTTATTCATCAAGAACTGCTAAAATACTTATAGAATTAATAGCAAAACACAATATTCAAGACAAAACAAGAGACATTACAATATACGCTATGAGTGATAAAATCGCAAGTACTGCAAAACAAGCTTGTTGGAAAGCCATAAAAACATCTGACCAACCTACTAACAAATCATTGCTTTCATTAATACCATAGTACATTTAAAAAAATCACCACGCTATAAAAAGCATTTTTTATTTTCTGGAAATATTTTTTATAGAAAGTTATAAAACAATGTCTCTGGTACATTACTTTAGAATATAAATTAGAACAAAAAGCTATATTATCATATGATTATACAATATAATTAAATTAAAATATTATTATATATATCAACAATGTGCATCATACCTACTAAAAGCACCATCATCTCTATATAAAAAGACAGATCTTTATATATTCAGCAAATCATAAAATATGTATATTACAATAGAATACAGCTATTATTTCATACATAAGGTTATGATTTAGATATACCTAAAAAACAAAAATATTCAAACATACAAAAAGTGCTTATAAAACAAATCTACTTACCTTTTAAACTCTGACATGCATGACATAACCAATGTTTTACTTCTTCACTTACATGTGGAGCAATAGTGTTATATACAAAATTATGATACTGGTCTATGTAATTGATTTCCTCATGATTTAACATATCTACATCTATTAATCTTAAATCTATAGGCACACATGTTAACTGTTTAAATCTTAAAAAGCCATTCATATATTCTTCAACGTACATCAGATTTTCAATCCTTATTCCATATTCACCATTTTTATAATATCCTGGCTCATTTGATAGCACCATATTTGGCTGCAATACAACATCATTCTTGTACGAAATAGCACAAGGACCTTCATGAACTGATAAAAAACTTCCCACCCCATGACCCGTACCATGTTGATAATCAAGTCCTGATTTCCACAAATACTGTCTAGCTAATATATCTAACATTCCACCAGTAGTACCTAAAGGAAAGACTGCCATCGCTAAAGCAATATGACCTTTTAAAACTAACGTAAAATTAGTAATTTGCTCAGATGTAGGTTCACCTATAGCAACAGTACGCGTAACATCTGTTGTACCATCAAGATATTGACCACCAGAATCTAATAAATATAATCCATTCTTACATATTAACTTATTTGTATCATTATTCGCTCTGTAATGTATTACAGCTCCGTTTTCTTGAAAACCAGAAATTGTAGAAAAACTTTCACCTTGAAACAAACTTTGCTGTTTTCTGAAATCTAATAATTTTGACTCAACATCCAGCTCTGTAATTTTCTGATTATTATCCAATTGCATATTTAACCAGTATAATAAATTAACTATAGAAATTCCATCTCTAACATGAGCATTAATTGCACCTTGTATTTCAACATCATTCTTTCTGGCTTTCATTAAAAGACAAAAATCTGCATCATTAACTAATACATCCTGTTGTTGTAAAGATAGAAAAATACTCATTGGTATAGTAGATGCATCTACAACTACTGATTTTACAGATTTCAAAACATTAAATAGATTATTCAAAGAACATATATTAAGATGCTCATATTTAACATTTACTGAGTAAACATCATCAATAAATAAATCAACTCTTCCATCCTTATATAAAATCGCTCTAGACAACACTGAAGGATTATAAAGAAACTTTTTATTACGTATATTTAACATCCATGAAATAACATCAGTATTTGTGATTAATGCAGCATCTTTGTCAGACAAATATTTTGCAACTTCACAAGACTTTGTATAACTCTCAACACCAGAATATTCTAAAGAATGCTGTACTATATCATGTTCTATAGCAAAATCACGAATCCACAACTTATCAATCAAAATTTGATCTATTGGTTTTAAAAAAATACCACAATCTTCATACTTTCTTATTTGACTCAAAGTAAACAATGCAGATTCATAAGCTACAACAGTATGAGATAGACAATTTTCTACACACCATTGCCAAGGAGTTAACTCACACACATTATGTATTTGATAATAACTACAGTCCAACTCCCTTGTTGCTTGTAATGTATATCTACCATCAGTAAAAAAATTCTGTTTACCTTCCCTTGATATTATCAAAGTAGCATTTGAGCCAGAAAAACCACACAACCATCTTATTCTTTGCTTGTTAATATGCACATACTCACACTGATATTCATCCGTATTCTGCAATAACAATACATCAATTTCATACTCTTCCATTAAACCAATTAATTGATTTAACCTATTTTTCATAAATTTCACACTTGATAAATAATAAAGATACATATTACTACATAATACAAGGCACAGCAGCCTTTTTTATCAACTACAAACTTACTACTAACAATCTTATATTTTTAAACATTATCCAAAAATCAACAACACAATAGATACAGTTACACATGTTAGCTATTCTTTTATCTAATTCCACATACTGAACAGATACATTTAGAATCAATACTCATGTAGTATTATGATCAATAATTTCCCCCTATCTGAAAAAATAAAACACATTAATAATCAACTAAACATCATGTATCATAACCATGTAAATATTTGCTAACATTCGAGAATCTTCTATACACAAAACTTACCTATTAGAAAAATATTAAGATAAACTCAAGATAGTCACCAATCCAAGTTAGACACTGACAAATTACTTGTTGTATCATTCCTTACAAAATTCACTACTAGAAACATTTATTTAAATCTGTAAATAAAGTACAGCTTAACCTAAAAATCACATGCCATAAGCAATCAGTTGCTTAATACTTATAATAAGTATTTTCGTAAAAATTTATCATTCGATTATATAAGTACTACAGATTAATAAGAATGTAATGTTAACTTATCTCCACTCATATTAAAATGAAAATATTGCAAAAAGCTCATTCCTAAAAGAGATGTACGCATCGGAGAAACATTTACACTAGCCTTTACATTATTAACAACAAATTTTCCAACCTGCATCTCAGATATTTCCACATACAAAGCCTTTACTGTACCATTAGCAGTATGATAAGTTTTCTTCTTATTTAGATATTTCAGATGATGTTTTAATCTCTTTGCATCTTCCACTGATAAGACTACATCAGTAGCTCCAGTATCAACTAAAAAATTAACTGGAATCCCATGTATCATAGCTTCTATATAAAAATGGCCATCCTTGGCTCTATAAAATTCAACTCCTCCTTCAACATAATTAACTTTGTTATTTTGAGTTGCAGCATTAGGAAAAAATTTATTAAAGTATTTATTGCCACCAATATCATCCTTTGTACCACTAAATAGCATGACTAATACTATAAAACCTAACCAAAATAATACATATTTTACATTCCGCATAATGGATTCCAAAAAACTTACTAATACAATAATGATATACTAGCAAATATATAAATTAATTAATTGAATATATTATATATGATTAAAGATAAAAATTTCCACCACAAGATTTATCCCACTCAATTCTAAATTGTTTGAAATGTTCTCTTCCACTGGAATCTAAATACGACAATAAGTCATTTATACTATCATTATAGCTTAGTGTTGTAATCCTATCCTGATAATGCATCATTCTCAAATACACCAAATAGGTATTTATTACATCTGTCTCACAGTAATCTCGAATTTCAGATATTTTACCACTATCATATAGTGCAGTAACCTTTGACCCATCAAGACCAAATTTACCAGGAAAATTTAACACTGAACACACTTCATTCATCTTTATTCTAGCAGAAGTACCAAAATCAGAAAGATAATCTAATAAGTCACAATGCCAGTCGATGCTATAGCGTTGAAAATAATTATTCCACTTATCCCCAATTTTATACAAACACCCTGCTTGTATACCATGTACCATAGCTCTATATTTTAACACTGGAAAATCAAAAGTACGTCCATTAAAAGACACAAATCTTGGCCTCAAAGATGAAACATATTGAAAAAATCCCTTAAGCAAATCTTTTTCGACAGAATCTATTTTTCCACCAGAACGTATTTCTTGCAAATGGAAAGATTCATATTCTCCCATCTTTTTAATATCTGCTTTAAGAAAACTAATTGCAACCACCTTATGAAAAGGTTGCCTTAAAAATGGATTTTTACCATCAGTAATATCTAAATGGTAATTTATTAATGCTTCCCTTTTCTCACTCAACTCAACTGTCTCATCAAAATCACTGAGGAGATTACGGCAAACATCCACATCTGGAATTGTTTCTATATCAAAAACCAATAAACTATTCAACATACCCTACACATTCATCTAAATGGTTTTGCCAAAATTCTCTAACTTTTACAAATAAGAAAAGATGTATCTTTAAATCAAGGATCTTTGCAAGATCAGATCTAGATTCCATGCTAATTTTCTTTATCATCTCTCCTTTTTTGCCTAAAATGATAGTCCTATGACTATCTTTAGTTACATATATTACCTGCTTAACAACTAAACTTCCATCTTCTTTTTCTTCTAATGCTTCAGTCACTACAGATAAAGAATAAGGTAATTCATGGTGTAAAGACAAAAATAACTTTTCCCGTGTAATTTCAGCCATAAAAAATTTTAATGGTGCATCACTAATCTGATCTTCAGGATATAACCAAGGACCATTAGGTGAAATTTCACATAGATAATCAACTAAACGACTTAACCCAATATCATGCAATGCTGATATAGTAAAAGTTTTACTAAAACTATGTAGTGAATACATATGTTCTATTGCTTTATCAACTGAAGATGTAGGAACTGTATCAATCTTATTCACTACTAAGATAGCATTGATATTAGATTGCTTGATTCTACTAATAATCTTCTCAATATGCTTATTCAAATAATTTTTTACATCAAGCAACAGTATTACATTTTCAATACCTTTAAGAGACATCCAAGCATGCTTTACAATAAACTTTTCTAATTTTGTCTTCGGAGAAAAGATACCTGGTGTATCTATAAATATCAATTGAACATTCTCATTATTCAATACAGCATGCATCCTAACTCTAGTAGTTTGCACCTTTGGCGTCACTGCTGCAACCTTTTGTCCTACTAGCATATTAATTAATGTTGACTTTCCTGCATTAGTTGTACCAACTATAGCATTCATAGAACATTTTTTACTTATATGATCCATATTCCCTTGCTAATACTAAGTAATTAAATATACAGTACATTCCTACATTTACAAAAAACATAAAAATTATACAGTATATACTTGAAACTCTTAATGCTACTGTGTAAAACTTTGGCTAATACAACACCAATTCCGTAAGTGAACATTATAAAACCAACTTTTACATTACACACCAAAAACATATAGTATGCAATAAAATTTTTTAACAATTTAAAAGGCTAACTTCAATCATTACAATAAAATTATATAAATATTTATAGACTACTAAAGAAAGTAATTTTCGCTAAAATCCATTATACAATCTTACAACAGACTCTTTATCACATAGATCCCTGATATAAAAAATTCACAAACTATACAACTCATATTATTATATACAATATATAACTATTTTACTAAGGATACTCTAAATCATTAATAAAAGTAATATGCTATAAATTCCCTATTCTACAGAACTTTATTGCACTTTAGCTTTCATATAAAAACTTAGAATTTACAAACACATATCGATAATACTTCTCTATAAATATATACCACCTGATAAAAACTATTCTTTGTTAAACATATTCATGAAGTCTGTATTTTTAATCTTACTATAGTCAACTTTACTAAATTTATTCATCAAGCTACTCATTTGATTAAATTGTTTTATAAGCATATTAATAACATTAACATGTACTCCAGAACCTTTAGCAATTCTAGCCTTACGTGCACCATTCAATATTTTAGGATTTTCTCTTTCTTTTTTTGTCATAGAATTAACAATTGCAATATACTGTTTCACTCTACTATCATTTGCAATTCCAGAAACTTGACGTTTAACATCAGCACCAAAATTAGGCATAAATTTTAAAATATTGGCAATACCACCCAGCTTATTTAACGCCTTCAGTTGTTGTACTAAATCATTTAAATCAAATTTACCTTTCTGAGCTTTTTTTTGCATCTCATCTATAGCATGCTTGCCTACAGCTTCTGTAGCTTTTTCTACTAGAGATACAACATCACCCATATTTAATATTCTTTTGGCAATTCTTTCTGGATAAAAATCATCTAGATCACTTAATTTTTCTCCATTAGCAATGAATTTAATAGGACTACCAACTGACATTTTCATAGAAAGTGCAGCACCACCTCTAGAATCACCATCAATACGGGTTAAAATAATACCTGTAATCCCTATATTATCATTAAATGACTTAGCTACATTTATAGCATCTTGACCTATCATAGAATCAACAACTAAAATTACCTCACTAGGAGAAGTAAGATCTTTTATAGCCCTTAACTCTTCCATCATCACTTGATCAACATGCAACCTTCCTGCTGTATCTAAAATTAAAACATCACAATTAGCCTGCTGAGCATTATCCATTGCTCTCTTTACTATATCAATAGGAGCCTGATTTTCAATAATTGGTAAAGTTTGAACATCTATTTGTTTGCCTAATATTTCCAATTGCTTTTGAGCTGCAGGACGATACACATCCAACGATGCCATTACTACTTCCTTTTTTTTATTTTTAAGTTTTAACGCTAACTTAGCTGTAGTTGTAGTTTTACCAACACCTTGAAGCCCTACCATCATAATCACAGACAAAGGCTTAGAAATATCTAATTCACACTTTTCAGATCCTAATACTTCAATTAAACAATCCTGGATCTTTTTTATTATCATCTGCGTTGGCAATACACCTTTTACAGTAGTGCCACCAACTATTTTCTCTTTTACATTACTAATAAAATCCTTAACTACAGCTAAAGAAACATCTGCTTCAAGCAAAGCAACTTTTACTTCTTCCATCGCAGCATCAAAATCCTCAGAAGAAATAACATGCTTACTCTGCATCTTTTGGATTACATTAGTTAAACTACTAGTTAAAGACTCAAACATAAATATACAACGACCATAATAATAATAAATAACATACCAAATATTATAGTAAATCCTAAAGGATCAATACTTGATATACCTAAAATTTTCCTACCATCTTTAAAATACAATAATATTCTTGTACTTAATACATTGTTTAACATTGTAATAAGAATATTATAAATGCATAACAAAAAATTATTGATAAACAGTATTACACTCATAAACAATACCCTATAGACCCAATCAATGTCCATAGTAAAATTAACTCTCCCTTTAAAAACTGGATGAAAACAGATAAAGAATAATATACTTCCAAATATTAATCCACACTGCAACACAATACTACTTAGCTTTTCACTATCTAGATCATGAAACAAATAGTAACTTCCAAATACTCCAAAAAACGTACAAACTAATGTTAATATCAACATCGATAACTTAGATGCTGCACAAACCTTTCTAACAATAGGACTTTCTATAGCTTTAGATATAAATGCATACCAAAAAAATTTTATTCCAACACTCACAAATAACAATATACTACATATCAAGAACAATTTACCCATCAACACACTTGCAAGATCTACATTGTTTATATTATGTGTAATTAGAAACTTAGAAACAAAACCACCAGTACCAGGTAAAGCTCCCATAGTAAATATAGCAATTGCAGAACATACTGCCTCTACTGGCATTTTATTGAATAACCCACCAATTTCACTAAGATTAAATTTTTGAGTACTATTTATCACAGAAATAGCAACCATAAATAATAAAGTTTGATAAATTATAGACAGGACTATCTGTAAAACGATTATACCATAAATATCAACACCATCATTATAAGAAAACCCTATCGCAGTGATAACCAACCCCATTTGTCCAACTAAATTATAGCAAAGTAAACGTTTAATATTATTTTCCAACATTGAAAAAATTATGCCATAAACAGACGTCGCTATACCTAAAAACAGTAATATTTTTTCTCCTTGAAAAAAGAACAATAATACATATGCTGAAACTTTAGTAGTAAACACAGATAAGATCAAAATACCATTATTCAATGCTGCAGAATAAGCATCTGTCACCCAAGAAGATAAAGGAAAGCAAGCACAATTGATCAATAAACCTATTAAAAAAAATAATTTATAATAATACTCACCATTAATTATCCCTAAAAACCCACCAGATGCCCCAATAAGTAACAGTACACCAGACAAAAAATGAATACATGAATAATGTATCACTGAATTTTTATTAGCTCCAAAAGAGTTTACAGCAACTATCATTAGAGCACTCAATGCCATAAATTCAAATGATATAACTAAAGACAATAAATTTCCTGAAGAAATAGCTGCTATACTACTTAAATAATATAAAAGATATAAAATCGTCTCATGCTTCTTTATATTCCAAATATATAAAAAAATTAGAACAATAATAAAAGAAAATACAAAAAATAATATTAGACTATAATTATATGTTTCAGTCCTTGTATCGTATAACAGGAGCTCTAATACAACAAATACTAAAAAAGCTAATTTAGGTATAAAAGATATAATAGAGAAGCGGTTAGCAAGATACTCAGTCATAATAACTCAAGTTATATTATTATTTTTTCAAGCATATATAACTAATACTAAATCGCATTAAAAATAGCTACTAAATATTAGAAATTAAAATGTACATCATACCAAAATAATTTATTCTTCTGTACAAAAATAATAACAAGTACTATTGCACGATATCATACTACAATTAATAAATAATTGAAACAACATCAGAAAAAATAGACAAGTATTCTTGAATTATTGATATTCATACTGAACATATATATCAACAACAATAAAAACTATTACATAAAAAGATTACACGCTCATTATGTTAATTAGAACTATCAAAGATTCTTTTCTTCCAATGAAGAAATTTTAGTCATTAAATCTACTACATGTAATGATTTATTTTCAATAAAGTATTAAGTTATTATAAAACATGTACTTTCCACTACTTATCTATTTTTTGCTGATACATGATCAATTATATCTTTTTGAATAATAACAAATTATCTTTCAGTTTCAGCACAACTAATACACAGGATTATTAAATATAATCTGTAAAAATAAAATTACAGATTCACCATTTATTTGTTGAATATATTAACTATCCTATGTAACTTGTAAAACATAGTATCAACATTAAATAGATACATTATTTTGGTAATAATAAGCTATTTGCTCTATTTTTAAAAGAAGACATTATCCTCTTATATGCAGTATCGCAAACCAAATTAAATGCGGACTGTAACATAGGTATTTTAAAAGCACAACTTATGTAAAACTGTACTAACGTTTGACTTTCTCCTTTTGGAATAAAAGTCCACTGATTATGTAAAAACTTAAATAATCCTTCTACTGCTTCTACCTTTATCCACCCTTCTTGATCCACAGTAGGCTCTTTAAACATAACATTTGAAGTATATTGACCACTTAATCCTTTAAAACTAGCTAACAAATCAGCTACTATTACATTTCCTCTACGCTCTTTTACGTAAACTGCTTTACACCATGGAAGAAAATCAGGATACTTTTCAACATCTAATACTATATTGAATAAATCAATAGCAGAAAAATTGATAATTTCACTATCATTTAAGTTATATTCATTGTTAGACATAACAAGATTCTGTAAGAAACACAAAACTATACCCCATATGGGGAGAAACCGCCATTGCCGTCTATGCTCTGAATATCCTGAGACTTAAGCTAAGGTGGGCACCATTTATTAGTCTCCATAACTAACAGTGACAGCTCCCTAAAAAAATCAATCGAGCTCGAGGAATTAACTTAACTTCAACGTACAATACAGAAACTCCCAATGCAATCCTAACACAATATAGTGGACCTATCAACTCTATTGTCACATAACTCAATAAGAGTAGTAGTACTATTTGCTATCCTTCTTATCAATCTCTTGATAATCAGAATCAACAACTTTAGAATCTTCTTCTTCGTTATTACTTGCTGTACTGTTCTCAGCAGATGAAGGATTATTAGCAGCATTACCATATAAAGCTTCACCTAGCTTCATTGATACTTTCATCAAATGATCAACTTTTTGCTGTAAAACATCTACACTTTCCATATCACTACTACTGAGACCATCTTTTACATCTCTAATAGCATTCTCAATTTCAAGCCTATCAGAATTTGGAATCTTATCTCCATATTCGTTTAAAGATTTTTCCGTAGAGTGCACTAAATTTTCACCATTATTTTTCAGTTCAATAAATTTCTTACGCTTCTCATCCTCTCCAGCTTTTTGCTCAGCTTCTTTTATCATTCGTTGAATTTCATCATCACTTAATCCTCCAGAAGACTGAATCTTAATAGCTTGCTCTTTACCTGAAGCTTTATCTTTTGCTGAAACATGTACTATACCATTAGCATCTATGTCAAAGGTAACTTCAATTTGAGGCATACCACGAGGAGCTGAAGGTATACCTTCCAAGCTAAACTGACCTAATAATTTATTATCAGCTGCCATTTTCCTCTCACCTTGGTACACCTTAATAGTAACTGCAGTTTGACCATCTTCTGCTGTTGAGAATACTTGAGATTTCTTTGTAGGAATTGTAGTATTCCTTTCAATCAATGGAGTAAATACACCACCTAAAGTTTCTATACCTAAAGATAGTGGAGTTACATCTAATAATAATACATCTCTAACATCACCAGCAAGAATACTTCCCTGTATAGCAGCACCTATAGCTACAACTTCATCTGGATTAACACCCTTATGAGGTTCTCTACCAAAAAATTCTTTTACCTTTTGTATTACTTTAGGAACCCTAGTCATCCCACCAACTAATACAACCTCATCTATTTTATCTGCAGATATTCCAGCATCCTTAAGAGCCTTCTTACATGGTTCAATAGTTCTTTGAATTAGATCATCAACTAAATTTTCAAACTTTGCTCTAGTCAATTTTAAACTTAAATGCTTAGGCCCAGTACTATCACTAGAAATAAATGGCAGATTTATATCAGTTTCCATACGGTTAGACAATTCTATCTTTGCCTTTTCTGATGCTTCCTTAATTCTCTGTACTGCCATAGAATCATTATGTAAATCTATGCCTGTAGTCTTTTTAAAATCATCCATCAAATAGTTCATAATAGCGTGGTCAAAATCTTCACCACCAAGCATTGTATCACCATTTGTTGCTTTTACTTCAAAAACACCGTCAGCAATTTCTAATATTGAAACATCAAAAGTACCACCACCTAAATCATAGACTGCTATTACTTTTTGTTTATCACTTTTATTTAACCCATACGCCAAAGCAGCAGCTGTAGGTTCATTAATTATTCTAATAACATCTAATCCTGCTATCCTTCCTGCATCCTTTGTTGCTTGACGTTGCGCATCATTAAAATATGCAGGTACTGTAATCACAGCCTTCTCAACTTTATGTCCAAGATGTCTTTCTGCTGTTTCTTTCATTTTTTCCAAAACAAATGCACCAATCTGACTTGGAGAATATTCTTTGCCAAGTACTTTTATCCAAGCATCACCGTTTTTAGCAGACACCACATCATAAGATGATTTTATATCTTTCACATCTTGATATCTACGTCCTATAAGCCTTTTACTAGCATATATAGTATTCTTAGCGTTTGTAGTAGCTTGACGTTTTGCTGGATCCCCAACTAACCTTTCTGAATCAGTAAATGCAACTATTGAAGGTGTAGTTCTAGCCCCTTCACTATTTTCAATAGCTTTTGCATCACCTCCCTCCATAACTGCAACACAAGAATTTGTCGTACCTAAATCTATACCTATAACAGCCATAAATAGCCCCCTTACATAAAAATCAAAACTATAATCACAGATATAATAACCAAATCATAAGATTACAACCCCATTTAACACAAGTTCATAAATTTATGAATTAAATATGTGAAAATATGCGGGTCAACCACTTCTTTATCCACATGTTTCCAGTAGGAGTTTTTTGTATTTCCTCTTTTAATTTATTATCTTCAGAAATTTTATAATCAACAGTAAATACATTAACAGCATCCTTACCTTGATTTAACATATCATCATTTTCAACACTAATATTAAAATCAGATACACTACTCGTATTTTGATTCACAGTTAACTTAACTGACACACTGAATTCTTCTTCAATCTCAGCAATATGTTGACGTTTATTATTAAAAAAATACTCTACCATTTGTCCAGCAACAGAAATGTTGATCAATTTATTACGATTCTTATTAGCACAATATCTAATATCACGTAATATATCTCCAGAAGAAGATTCCAAAGACCTAACCCTACCTACTCCTTTACAATGTGAACATTGTACCGTATTCGCTTCTAATATACTTTGCTTGACCCTCTGTCTTGATATTTCCATCAAACCAAATGTACTTATATAGCCAAACTGTACTTTTGCTTTATCATATTTAAAAGCTTCTTTAATTTCAGATTCAACTGACCTACAATAGCGATATTTTAACATATCAATAAAATCTATCACTATTAATCCAGATAACCCTCGCAGGTTTACTTGTCTAGCTATTTCCTTTACAGCTTCCATATTTGTTTTATAAGCTGTCTCCTCAATACTATCCTCTCCTGTCATCTTACCAGAATTAATATCTATTGATACCAACGCTTCTGTTGGAGTAATAACCATATATCCTCCAGAAGGCAAATTAACTACATTTCCATATAGTTCACAAATTTGCGACTCAATTTTGTAATAAGAGAAAATAGGAACACTGCCCTTATAAATTCTAAGACGCACCCTGTTCCTAAACATGAACTTAACACATTCTTTTGCTAACTCATATGCGTAGCTACCTGATACAATAATATCTTGCGTATTCTCATCACAATAATCCCGTAATGTTCTTTTTATTATATCACCTTCAACATATAACAATAAAGGCATAGTAACACTTATATAACTATTCTGTATACTTCGCCAAGTCGACTGTAAATAAGATAAATCCTGCTCTATTTCTTTCTGGTTCTTATTAGACCCAGCAGTTCTAATAATTATTCCTGATTCTTTCGGCAGTTTTATAGCACTTAGAAAATTCTTTAAAATTTTTCTATCATCAGCATCTTCAATACGACGCGATATTCCACTATTCTTATTACCAGAATTTGGCATAAATATACAATATCTACCAACCAGGGTAATAAATGTTGAAAAAGTTGCTCCTTTATTTCCACGCTCCTCTTTTACAATTTGCGCCATTAATTTTTGATCAAGCTTTATTACATCTTGCACTTTATACAATTTGTAAAAAGGTAATTTAGACTTACCATTTCGCAAATTATCTTTCTTCAATAATGTCAACTTGTCATTACAATCACTAACATTATCTTGATCCTTAGTATCACATGCAACAGAGTCATCTACAGATTTTACATCATCATCATTTTTTACATCAGAATCTTCATATAATACTTGATATAATTTTTCTTTCTCTTCTTCAGAAATATTATAATAATCTAATGATATTTCAGAAAAAGGCAAAAACCCGTGTTTATTTGCTCCATATTCAATAAATACTGCTTGTAAAGATGGTTCTATACGTTTCACTACAGCACAATATACATTTCCTTTTAAACACTTTTTATTCTTTGATTCTTGATCAAACTCTACAACCTGTCCATCACGTAATACTGCTACTCTAATTCCATCTTGATATACTGCATCAATTAATATCCTTTTATTATGATTTGACACTAGACTTACACCTAAAACTCACTTAACTATAGCCTTTAATTATAATAGTATAGACAAGATTTCAAAAATAAAAACACCTTATTTTATCTACACTCAAAAAATATAAACAAATAAAACATTAACTATTTGTTTATCTACGTATTTCCTTATTGTTTATTGAAGAAAATGCTCTTCTTATTTTTACAATTATTGACAAACCAACAGCTAAAATTGCAACCCCAACAACAATGGCTGTCAACATCAAAACACTAGGTAAAGGGTTAGTATACAATATTACTTTATCATTTAAAATTGGTACATTACCATCACTAACATAACCAATAGAAATATAAAATAACAATACAGAAGTTTGAAATATATTTAACCCTATTAATTTTTTTACAAGATTTTTATTAGCAGTAGTAACATACAAACCTATAACCATCAATATTATAGACACAATGTAATTAAAACAACTCAAAATCATATACCAGAGTTAAAATAAATAAAACTATTAGAAAACACATTTATTCTTTATAAGAAGATACAAAATTAAAAAAAATAGTCAACATAGAACTACACACAGTCATGCCCACACCTAGTTCTACAAGAAATATCCCTAACTTTTGTCCCAATACTGGATCACTAGCCAAAGTAGAATACGAGAGAAATTCACCACCAAGTAACATAGATGCAATACCAGTACCTCCATATATCAAAATACCAATACCACCAATTAATCTGACAATATAGGGTGATATCACTTTTAAAGTGACCTTTAATCCAAATAATATACCATGTAAAATAATTGCAGATGCAACAATAACACCAGCCTGAAAACCACCACCTGGACTATAGTCACCATGAAATTGAATATACAATCCATACAAAATTATAACAGGTATCATTAAAATAGATACTGTTCGCAACACTGGATCTTTAAACATGATGATTATCCTTAGCAAGCAATAAAGAAATTCCCAAAGAAGCAGTAAATATTACAACCGTTTCACCAAAAGTATCATATCCTCGAAAACTTGCTAAAATTGCAGTAACTATATTAGGAATTCCCATATAAGAGTAAGTGTTTTTTACATAGTAAGATGCAACGTGATTATTTGCAAAAGAATTAGCATCACCAAAAACAGGTAAATCAGGTATTACATACATCAAACTTACAAACACTCCTAATACAACAATAATAGGAAATATTTTTATATTACCACACGTTTGTTTCTCATCTGTATCAATTAATGATAAAGCAACCAACATTAGTATAGTACTTATCCCTGCCCCTACAGCAGCTTCTGTAATTGCAACATCTGGAGCATCCATTACTAAATGCAACAATGCCATCAAAAAGCTAAATATACACATCATTATCACATTCACAGTAAGACTTTTAAATAATACCAAACAAGATGACACGAATACTAAAAATAAAGATAAAATAACATTTATAATAAAATTCACATCAGTCAGCATCATCTTTACCTTTTTTCTCTTTGTAATAAGCAGAACGTGCTAATGCATAAGATGCCGTAGTACCAGTAATCCATAAAAAACAGATTAATAACAAAACTTTAATTGTAAAAATTGAAAACCCAGATCGCATAGCAAGTCCAATTAAAATTAAAGGTGCTCCTAAAGAATCTGTTATACCTGCAGGATGTAATTTTGTATAAAAATCAGGAAATCTCATTACTCCTACTACAGAAGTAATAACTAGAAATATTCCCAATGCTAGCACTACTATACTTATATATTCCATCATTTTTTTATATCTCCAAAAGAACCATGAAGAAAAAACCTCATAAACCCAATAGTAGAAATAAAATTAATACACGCATATACTAAAGACACATCTATCAATAAAGAAAATGTATCATTTATGATTCCGATAACAACAATTAAAACTATAGAATACGTTCCAAACAAATTTGCAGCAAGTATTTTATCATATATGGTTTTACTAGTAACCAAATATACCAACATCATCCCCATACAAAATAATAACACACAAGCTGTAAATACTAACATTTCATCCAACGATAACAATGATAAAATCAATATATACAAATATTATTAATACACAAACATTTAAATTATAGTAACTAAAACTTAGATTAAATCGTAAAACACATACATTAATACTTAGAGACTTAAAAACATACATCTATATTTTTTAAGAAAATGTATTTTTTATTATAACAACATAATTTTTAAAGATTTTTACACTCAAAACTGGATAAATTAAACATAGCAATATAATTGCTAAAGCTCTGTGAATTCTACATTATAATTCAATACTAAAAAATAGATTAAACCAATTAAAGTTTGTTCTACAATGCTTAAAAATTTCGTTTACAAATATTTAATAAAATTGATTACTTATATTCATCTAATTTGTATTAATTTTCAACTTATCAAGTATCTTGTTTACTAAACCTTCCGCAGTGATTCCAAAATGTTTATATAAATCCTTATATGGAGCAGATATCCCAAAATCCTCTAAACCTACAAAAATACCATTTTCTCCTATGTATCTATGCCATCCAAAAGAACTTGCAGCTTCTACCGCAGCTTTAATGCTTTTATTATTCAATAAATTGAATATATACTTTTTATCTTGCTGAACAAACAACTCCCAGCAAGGAATAGATACTACTCTTGTACCTAACCCTTTACTTTTCAAAATATCAGATGCTTTTAGTGCAATCTCCACTTCAGACCCTGTGGCAAAAATGGTAACATCTAAATCCTTCTCATATTCACGTATAACATATGCACCTTTATTAGATAAATTCTCATCAACAGATACACTGCGAACACTGCCAACATTTTGTCTAGATAGTATAAACACAGATGGAGAACTAGTTAACTTTAATGCAATTTCCCAACATTCTAATACTTCAATAGCATCAGCTGGTCTAAAAACATATAAATTAGGGATCGATCGTAAAGATGATAAGTGCTCTATAGGTTGATGAGTTGGCCCATCCTCTCCTACTCCAATAGAATCATGTGTCATAACATAAATAACTTGTTTTTTCATCAATGCAGACAATCTAATAGCTGGTCTACAATAATCAGAAAAAACTAAAAATGTTCCACCATAAGGAATCATTCCACCATGCAATGCCATACCATTCATACACCCTGCCATAGCATGTTCTCTAATACCATAATGCAAATAAGATCCATTAAAATTACTTCTGTTAATAATTGATATTAACTGTGGTTTAGTATTATTAGAATTAGTAAGATCAGCAGATCCACCTATTAATTTACTTGTATGCTTTGCTATAACTTCTAATACTCTACCAGAAGTCCTACGAGTTGCTTCACTTAAGTTTAAAGCATAAAGTTCTTTTTTAAATTCTTTCAAACCTAAAAAAACTGAATCAGGAACACCTTCCTTCATCATATCTACAAAATCATCAAAAGTTTTACTATATTTCGCAGACCTATCAAGCCACATGTTGTATTCATCTTCTGATCTACTAGAAACATTCTTCCATAACTGCAAAATTTCTTCTGGTATATTAAATGGATTACATTGCCAATTTAATTTCTCTTTCATCAACATTACTTCTTCTTCTGAAAATGGCCAACTATGTGCAGCACATGTATTTTCTTTTGAAGAAAGATGCTTTCCAATAACCGTCTTACAACAAATCAAAGAAGGTTTTTCAGATTTCTGAGCATTTTTAATTGAAGATTCAATCTGACCAAAATCATGCCCATCTATTTCAAAAACATCCCACTGATAAGACAAAAACCTAGCTTTAACATCATCTGAAACAGATAAAGAAATTGGACCATCTATTGAAATATTATTGTCATCAAATAATACTATCAATTTATTCAACTGCAAATGTCCTGCCAAAGATGCTGCTTCATGACTAATGCCTTCCATAAGGCATCCATCACCAACCATAACATAAGTAGTATGATTTACAATTTCACTGCCAAATTTTTCAGACAATATTTTTTCTGCTATTGCCATACCTACTGCACACGCTAAACCCTGACCTAATGGGCCAGTAGTAGCATCTACTCCAGGAGTGTATCCATATTCTGGGTGTCCAGGAGTTAAAGAATGAATTTGTCTAAATCTTTTTATTTCTTCTATATCTAAACATCCTAAAAAATATAATATGGAATACAGCAACATAGATCCATGGCCATTTGATAACACAAATCTATCTCTATCAAACCAATTAGGATCTTTAGGATTAAATTTTAAAAACTTTGCAAACAATACTGTAGCAACATCTGCCATTCCAAGAGGCATACCTGGATGTCCAGACGCAGCTTTCTGTATAGCATCTACTGATAACACCCTAATGGCATTAGCCATATTTACCATATCATTATATTCGTTGTCCATATTTCATTCTCATTAAATTAACAATACATAGCTTTAGCTAAACACATACAACGATCTACATGTTGAGATACTTATTTGTAAGATAATTTTTATAGAAATTAACATTCAATTTCTGACCTGTAACTTTTTTTAACAAATCCATGCTACTGTACTTCGTACTGTAATCACATACATTCTTATTTATCCACAGGATAAATGATGATAAATCCCCCTTTTCTACTTGTGACAACACTTGAACATCAGTATTCTTCATAGTAGAAAAAATCTGAGAAGCAATAATAGCAGAAATCATACAACAAGGAAAATATCCAAAAATACCACTCACCCAATAATCATCTTGTAAAAACCCTTCCAAATCATTCTTTGGAGCAACATTAAAATAGTGTTTCATTCCTTGAATCCAAGCATCTGGCAAGTCTTGTACTTGCAAAGAATCACTTATCATTTCCTTTTCCAAAGTATACCGCAGCATAATATGAGCTAGTAGAGTCACCTCATCAGATTTATGCATCAACAAATTAGGTTGCACTTCGTTAAAATATAACTGAATATTCTCATAGTGCCCAACCTTACCTCTAAAAGAAAATCGCTTCTTTAAATTAGGAGATATAAACTTTACAAACTCCTTACTCATCATTAAGTGATTCGATGTTAACAGCCCCAAAATTTCAGATAGAATGTTATTTAAGTTCCACCCTACAGGTTGTTTATGCCACTTCTCAGGTAAATTCAAAGCATACAAAGCATAACCTATTTTTCTGAATAAAGTTTTTAACCCGATTCTGTAATCATCTTCACTATAATTAACTAAAAAAGGTAAATCTTTCCCAAATGAATATCTATTATTTACATAATCACTATTAATAATATTACTGTTTGTCATACCAAAACTCGACAAAGCATCATAACCTAGAAGTATCTGTTTCTCTTCATTAATACCTTTTGGATAACAAATCTTATTGTGTTTCTGCTTATCACCCACCTCAGTGATAAACTGACGGAAAAAAGCTCCTATTTCAGTAAATATAGCATCTACTTTTCTTGTATTCAATTTACTATCTTGTAGTCCTAAAATAACATCATATTTAGAAATCTTTAAACTCTCAGCTTTAATAGAAGCAATATCACTTACCAATCTTACAACATCAGACAATAAAGCAACTATATCTTGTATAGAAGCATCACCATTACGGAATAATACCCAAGAATTTTTACACTTAACTTGCGCTCTATAAAGGTCTAATACCAACTCCACAGGAACTGCACTACTATTCTTATGTATCAGCTCAATATGGTTCAAGTTAGCAATTTCCCAGTCATTTAATTGTGCTTTATTAGCTACAGAATGTTGTATCATATCGCCGATCATCTCACTATTAAGAATCTCATGCTTAATTTCTTTAAGGGTACAAATGTGCTCTATTTTATCGCAAAAATTACCTTCACTAGTTTCTAAAACATTAATAATAGAATTAATATTTCCAATTTTACCAAAAACTTGCTCCAAAAATTTATAATGTTTCATATGTATAATATTCCGTAGGTTAAATTCACTTAGTCAGTTAATCAAAAATTCATTTAAATAATATCAATAAGCATGCTAGAACTTTTCTAAAATATACTAATCACACAACGCATACCAATATACACTACACCAGGTAAAACATTAATACAAAAATATTGATACAGAAAATCATCACACAATTTCCAATAATATAGTTGATAATGATAATTGATTATATTAGCGCAATACAACACAAAATATCAATATTTCTCTGTCTAAAAAATTTAAATAAATTCTATTAAACCAAGACAATAAATACAGTCATTGATTACACAACCTTTGCATTAAGCACTACGCTATACACTACATCAACATTATAAAAACATTTAAACACTCTCACAAAATAACTTGAATGCACGTTTTTTACTATTGATAAATTACAGATTTATCATAACAAATTTCATGTTAAATCCTTTTTAACGTTTTAAAATCAACCACTTTTCTTGAAATAAAAGAATTACTAGAAAATAAAAAAAACAATGAACGTGCAATAACTCAGATACTGAATTTTACAACATAATTTGTATATAAAATACTTGTATATCTCATAATATTTGCTTTTTAATAACATCAAAATTATCAATTTCTAACTAGAGTAAATTATTGTATAAATCCAGTAATATAGCTACAATTTGATTTTTCTCTTGACTTAAGATAATTTTAAGCAATGATCATGATAATCTTGTTTAAAACAATTGAGGCACTATGAAACATAAGTTGGTATTTATTAAATTCATGCTACTATGCTTAATTTTAAGTAGCTGTAAAACTACTGATCATGTTCCATTGGTAAATGTTGATCATGTGTTTTCTAATACGAAGACTATTGAAAAAATATACTTCGGTTTTGGAAAGGCAACAATCGAGGATTCTGATAAAACAATACTTGAAAAAGTTATGCAAAAGGCAGAAGAGTATCCTGATACTAATATCATTATTGTTGGACATACCGACACTAGAGGAACAGATGAATATAATTTAGAATTAGGCAAACAGCGTGCAAATGCTGTTAAAGATTTCATTCTAGAGCGTAATAAGTCTTTAGAGGATAGAATTATTATAGAATCTAAAGGAAAGTCTGAACCAGCAGTTTTAGTGTACTCTAACAATCCAGAAGAAGCTGAATACGCTCATACTAAAAATCGTAGAGTTGTGATAACACTTACTGATAATCTTATATATAAAGCTAAATCTTCAGACAAGGATCCGTCCTCTAATAAAACAGAACAATGATAGATAATTGAAATGATTTTTCATAAACAGTTGTCATTTCAATCTACAAATTTTTAACAATATGCATTACTTTCTACATATGTTTTCAGTATGTAAAAAGTAATGTATTATTGTTTATCCCATACAAAAAGCCTTATACATATAAGCTATGTATTGATTAAAATATTACATACATAATTTCTCAACATTGAAATCCAATACCAGGTTTCTGGGTTGATACTATACACATAGGACACTATGACTACTAAATCATTTGACACAATTTCTTTATTTTGTTAGTGTGGCTTGGGATTTATACAGAAAAGCTATGGTAAATATAGTAGTTGTAGGGTTACAATGGGGTGATGAAGGAAAAGGAAAAGTCGTAGATTGGCTATCCACTAATGCAGACGCTGTCGTGAGATTTCAAGGAGGCAATAATGCAGGACATACTATAGTCATAAATGATAAAGTATATAAGTTAAACCTTCTTCCATCTTCTGTTTTACAAAACAATAAACTGTCCATAATAGGAAATGGAGTAGTTTTGGACCCTTATGCACTTGTTTCAGAAATTGATAACTTGAAAAGCAGTGGTATTAACATTACTACTCAAAATCTTGCAATATCAGAATCTTGTCCACTAGTGCTTAGTGTACACAAACAAGCAGATATACTGTTTGAACAACTTAGACAAGATACTATAGGAACCACAAACAAAGGAATTGGCCCATGTTATGCAGATAAAATCAGCAGAAGAGCTATCAGAGTATGTGATTTACTAGATACAAAAGATCTGCTATACAGCAAAGTTAATCATCTTCTAATCTACCATAATCTATTAAGAAAAAGTCTTAATACCCCACCTATAAAGGCAGAGGATATAGTTAATGAACTGTTGAATATTGCCCCAAAAATTTTACCATTCGTACAACCAGTATGGAAAACCATATATAATTTAACACAACAAAATAAGACAATAATTTTTGAGGGAGCACAAGGAACATTCCTAGATATTGACCATGGAACATATCCTTTTGTTACATCAAGTAATACCATAGCATCACAAGCATGGGTCGGATGTGGTATCAATCCATCTAATAAGTCTTACATACTGGGATTAGTAAAAGCCTATACAACAAGAGTAGGTAATGGTCCATTTTTTACTGAACAAAACAATGATATAGGAAAAATCATGTTTAAAACAGGAAAAGAATTAGGAACTGTCAGTAATAGGAAAAGAAGATGTGGATGGTTTGATGCAGTACTAGCACGACAAGCAATAATGCTATCTGGAGTATCAGGATTAGTTATGACTAAGCTCGATGTACTAGATCAATTCAGTGAAATAAAGATATGTGTAAAATATAAATACGGAGATAAAACATACGATTACCTCCCTGCTTCACCTCACATACAAAGTAATTTAGAACCAATATATGAAATACTTCCTGGATGGCAAACAAGCACATTTGGCAGTGTATCGTATAAGGATTTACCACAAAACGCTATATTGTACATAAAGAAAATAGAAGAAATCCTAAAAGTCCCTATTCATTTGATTTCTACAGGCCCAGAAAGAAATTCTATGATTATACTCAACAATGATTTTCTACAATAGCATATATACTTAAAGATACTTAAGTTTTATTTGACCGTAGATCATAAGAACACAAGAAAAAGTCATGCTATATTACCTTAAATTGTCCATATAAGAGCCCTACTATACAATTTCACTTCATAAAATACTTTAAAAACAAGAAAATATTAAAATCATATTCAATTAATACCTAAAACACGTAGTAAAAAATGTGAATTATTACAAATGTACATTCTGCAAATTAAAAAGAATTATAATAGTCACTCTTACTAAAATAATACTGTCACTTAAATTATTGATGTGGAAATAAGTGATTAAAATCTAATATATCCATTCTTATAACAGAAAATTTATCATGTTATAAAACAGATTATAAAGCAGAAATTTAAGTATATTCATTACTATTGATCATTATAATACTCTTATTACCTTATATCCTATATATAGGTATACAGCATCATCTCTAATAGAGTGGTCACCACATTTACAATATCCACCTGTAAAATATTGATACTACTTTTCTACATTTGATAAACTTTTATTATATCAAGCACTTGTTGTAAAATTAATACAGCTGAAATTTTATCATCAATTGCTTGAGATTCTTTTCTTTTAATATTAGCTAATTTTGCTAGCCTTGTAGCCATAGCAGTGCTATACCTCTCATCATGTAAACAAATATTAATTTTATATCTTGTTATAATCCGATTTGCAAACATCACTACCTTCTGACACAATTCGTTTTCTACACCACTCAATTCAAGCGGCCAACCTATAACTATCGACCCTACATCATTCTCTACAAAAATACTATATAAGCTACCTAAATCTTTTCTACTGCTTCTTCTAACATACACACTGTAAGGTATTGCTATTAAATTTGTTCTATCACTTAACGCTATCCCTATCTTTTTCTCTCCAAAATCTAAACCCATTATTCTTTTTGTCTTATCTATAACCTTTATAAATTCATCAACATTTTTATACAACATACCACTTCCATTCATTCTAGAATATTATGCGTCAGTACATATATTGCTAAACATTACCGCAACATATAACAAACCAATTATGACCCGATATTATTGATATACTTTAGTAAAAAGATAGAAATTTCTTAAACTTTCATACATCCATAAAAATGAACTATAATAACGCACTTAATTTTTTAAGCTGATCATCTTTTTGTCTTATCTATATAACCTTTATAAATTCATCAATACTTTTATACAACATACCACTTCCATTCATTCTAAAATATTACGCGTCAGTACATATATTGCTAAACATTACCTGAACATATAACAAACTAATTATGACCCAATATTATTGATATGCTTTAGTAAAAAGATAGAAATTTCTTAAACTTTCATACATCCATAAAAATGAACTATAATAACGCACTTAATTTTTTAAGCTGATCATCTTTTTGTCTTATCTATATAACCTTTATAAATTCATCAATACTTTTATATAACATACCACTTCCATTCATTCTAAAATATTACGCGTCAGTACATATATTGCTAAACATTACCGCAACATATAATAAACCAATTATGACCCGATATCATTGATATACTTTAGTAAAAAGATAGAAATTTCTTAAACTTTCATACATCCATAAAAATGAACTATAATAACGCACTTAATTTTTTAAGCTGATCATCTTTTTGTCTTATCTATATAACCTTTATAAATTCATCAATACTTTTATATAACATACCACTTCCATTCATTCTAAAATATTACGCGTCAGTACACATATTGCTAAACATTACCTGAACATATAACAAACTAATTATGACCCAATATTATTGATATGCTTTAATAAAAAGATAGAAATTTCTTAAACTTTCATACATCCATAAAAATGAACTATAATAATACACTTAATTTTTTAAGCTAATCATCATAAATATGAAACACTAACTTTTCATTTATAACATGCACTAGTAAAATAAACGCTCAGTATGATATAGCAGCAGTATACTAACTGCAAATAATGAAGAACAGTAATTACTTAATAATAAGATCTACTACTGACAAGATAAACACTCATTATAATCAAAGTTTGTAATTTGCTTATATTGTTCAATTGATTTTTCTAATGCCCCATGAGATACTTTATCTGCACGTTGGATTGATTTTGATCTACAGTAATACAAACTTTTCAATCCTTTCCTCCAAGCAAGAAAATGTATTTTATGCAAATACCTTTTGTGAACATTAGCAGGAAGAAAAATATTTACAGATTGTGCCTGGCATATATATTTTGATCTATCGCTTGTATGCTCAATTATCCACCTTTGATCAAGTTCATATGCAGTTTTAAATATTAATTTTTCTTCTTCAGTTAAAAAATCCAAATGCTGTACAGATCCCTCATTAGTTGATATAGAAGACCATACCTGTTCATTATCTTTACCTTTTAGCTTTAACAATTTTTGCAAAAACTTATTTCTTACAATAAAAGAACCAGTTAAAGTTTTATGTGTAAAAACATTTGCTGCATATGGTTCAATACCAGGAGAAGTATTTCCAGCAATAATAGAAATTGATGCAGTAGGAGCAATAGATAACTTATTTACAAACCTCTCTACAATACCAGCATCTTGTGCATCAAGACAAGAACCTTTTTCCATAGCAATATTATAAGACGCAGCATCTGCATGTTTTCTTATATGAGAAAATATCTTTTTATTCCATATTGTAGCTGCTACAGATTCAAAGGGTATCATTTTACTTTGCAAAAATGAATGGAACCCCATCACTCCAACTCCTATACTACGTTCACGCATCGCAGAATATTTTGCTCTTTCCATTTCACTAGGAGCTTTTTCTATAAAATCAGTTAGCACATTATCAAGAAACCTCATAACATCTTCAATAAACAACGAATTGTCCTTCCATTGTTCATAATATTCAAGATTCAATGATGCAAGACAACATATAGCAGTACGTGACTTATTTAAATGATCATATCCAGTAGTGAGAGTTATTTCTGTACATAAATTAGACATTTTTATGTCTAAATTCAGTCTTTTATAAATTTCAGGTTTATTGTTATCAACTTGGTCAATAAATAATATATATGGCTCACCTGTTTCAACTCTTGTTGTCAAAATTTTTATCCATATATCACGTGCTTTTATAGTAAAAAGTACCGACTGATCTTTAGGGCTGATCAAATCCCATGGTTCATCATTTTCTACACATTTCATGAATTTATTTGATAATACAACCCCATGATGTATATTTAATGCTTTTCTATTAGGGTCACCACCTGTTGGTTTTCTTAAATCTAAGAATTCTTCAATCTCTGGATGCCAAACAGGCAAATATACAGCAGAACTACCCCGACGTAATGATCCTTGACTAATTGCCAAAGTTAAAGCATTTTGGACTACAATAAACGGTATAATACCAGAAGTTTTACCACTACCACGTACTTTTTCACCTATAGAACGCAAATTTCCCCAATAACTTCCTATTCCACCACCCTTAGATGCCAACCATACATTTTCATTCCATAAATTAACAATACCTCTTAAACTATCTTCTGTTTCATTGAGAAAACATGAAACTGGCAACCCTCTATTTGTACCACCATTACTTAGTATAGGAGTAGCAGGCATAAACCATAGTTGACTCATATAATCATACAACCTTTGTGCATGTTCTGGATTGTCTGAATAATATTCAGAAATTCTTACAAACAGTTGTTGATAATCTTCATTTTCAAGTAAATACCTATCAGACAATACAGCTTTGCCAAAAGCTGTAAGATTATTATCTCTTTCATAATCAACAATTACTGTCCCCATAATCTCTACCTTTCTTATTATTCAAACCCTATGCATAATAGGAATTATTGCTCACGCATACATATTGTATATATTTACTATATAAAGCACAATATATAGAAATGCAAAACATCTATTAAAAAAAATTGTACTGCAAAATCATCTAATAATTGTGATTAATATAACAAATGCCCCCAATAGGAAAGCAAGTTTTTATTTAAAACTACGAAAAATACAAAAGAAAGAACAAAAGTGACTCCCACGGGAGTCGAACCCGCGTTACCACCGTGAAAGGGTGGGGTCCTAGACCACTAGACGAAGGAGTCATGCCAGCTGATTATAAAAGTGAATATCAGCATAGTCAAACATTATTCTCAGCAATTTACTTATTATGTAAATATACATACTAAAATATGTTCATTATATAAAATATCTATTAAAAGAAATGACAAAATAGCTAAAAAATTAAATAAAAGATAATATAAATCTTTTATAACAACCACTATAAATTACATTGCATATTATTCTCAGACTTTTATAATCTTTGATACAAAGGAAACAACATATAGAGGGAAATTTGTACTGCAATATATCAGATTTAATGAAACATCATAGTAGCTTACTCGTCAAACAACTAGAAAGTATTCTACCAGAAAATAATCAAGATATATTATTAACATCCATGAGGTATTCTATGTTTGCACCTGGCAAGCATATACGTCCTTTTCTCGTTAATGCTTCTGCCCAAATATTCAACGTTAATGTAGATAGAATTCTACCTGTCAGTGCAGCTGTAGAAATTATACATGTTTATTCATTAATACATGATGATTTACCAGGTATAGATAACGAAAACATACGTCGAGGACAAGCAAGTTCCCACAAAAAATTTAACGAAGCAATTGCAATATTAACTGGTGACGCACTATTAACTCTAGCATTTGAAATATTATCAACAATTGATGAATCACCATTTATACGTTGCTGTATGATAAAAGCATTAGCTAAAGCTTTAGGTTATCAAGGCATGATACAAGGACAAATACTTGATACAGAAACTATAGCAAAAGACACAAATGATATACAAGCCATCCACGTGTTGAAAACAGCCCAATTTTTCTCTGTAGCATGTGAATTAGGAGGAATATTAGGGAATGCATCAAATATTGAATTAAATGCTCTAGCTAACTACGGATTAAACCTTGGACATGCTTTTCAAGTAAAAGATGACATTGCTGACGCAAATCAGGATAAATCAAAAAACAACATCCTCAATATATTAAATAACGAAGATGCTCAAAACTATCTTAATAGCTTGATAGACAAATCTATCGAACATTTAACTATTCTTTCACATAAAGCAGATATCCTACACAGTTTAGCTGAGTTTATAAGAAATTTATAAAAAAACATGAAGAAAATATTTTATAGATTATTATATGTCTGTCTTACCATAGTAGCTATAACACTTGTAGGAAAAGCATTAACAATATTATACACAAAAACAACACTCAACCAACATACAAATCTTTCTAATAAACCATACAAAATTAATGTTAATCATTCTCTGACACACATTATAGGATATGATTTATTAAGACCAATCATTGAATCTCGTATTGATTACTACATAAAAATAAATGGATTAGTTGATTACCTTGAGCACATTAAACATAAAACTATAAAACCAGATCTCTTTAAAATACACGATATTGTAGAAGGAAATGGTAAAAAAGCACTATGTGGACAAAATATTTCCGCAATAATACATAAATTCCTATATGATTCAGAAAGCAAAAACATCCTTTCTCAAGCATTAAAAAATATTCCACAGGAAGTAACATTTAAATTAGGAGAAAGTATTATAAAAGAACTAAATTATACAATAGCAGGTATGGAAGAAGAAGGTGAACGTATTATTATACTAACAGACCAAGAAGGCAACTTAAAAGAACAATACTATGTTAAATTAATATCCATTAATTCATCATATCCAGATGAAGTCAATGATATATTAATTTTTAACAATACTATTGAAAATTATGAAGGTACTGTCAATAAGATACACTGTGGAGATAGTGTAAGCGTAAAATATACAGTACGAGAATCAAATGGAAAAGTATTACTAGAAGATCAAGAATTAAAAGTAGAAATTGGCAAAAATGAAGCTCCTCTTGCGATAGAGTTAGGACTCATTAATATGAGATCAGATATGACACGATCCATGATTGTATCTCCTAAACTTTTTACTAATTTCGAAAAACCTGAAAATTTTGATGAAAATAGTATTAAAATAATTGATATGAACATTATTGAATAATATTTCCAAAAACTATTAGAACTATACATCACATAAAGTGACTATTAAAAATCAAACTCTTCTTATATAAAATTGTGGATTATTAACATAAAGATCAGATATAATATAGCTTTTTGCTTACCTTTTTGAAAAGCACAGAAATAACATTAAAATAATTAACACACTATCTAATGACACTCTAAAAAATTATTAACACCATAATCCACATTTAACTAAGAATCATAAACCATAAGTATATGATCATCTATAAAACAAAATCATTATTACTCTATACTAGCTAACCATTTCAATAATTGAAGAATGAGTATTCAAATTTCCATTAAGCAACAACACTATTTCTTCTACAACGACGGAGCTAATAAAAATACCTATGCCAATACAGACCATTAATCCTGATAAGATTATTATGAACATATATTTTAGGTAAACTATCAGAATATGACTACCTAAAACAAAATCATTATTACTCTATACTAGCTAACCATTTCAATAATTGAGGAATGAGTATTCAAATTTCCATTAAGCAACAATACTATTTCTTCTACAACGATGGAGCTAATAAAAATACCTATGCCAATACAGATATTAATCCTAATAAGATTATTATGAACATATATTCTAGGTAAATTATCAGAATATGACTACCTAAAACAAAATCATTATTACTCTATATTAGCTAACCATTTCAATAATTGAGGAATGAGTATTCAAGTTTCCATTAAGCAACAATACTACTTCTTCTATCAACGACGGAGCTAATAAATACCCATGCCTATACAGACCATTAATCCTAATAAGATTATTATGAACATATATTTTAGGTAAATTATCAGAAAAGGCTGCTCTACAATTCACTGACATATCTATAATTCTTGCTTCAGCAAAACCCTTATGCACTGAATAAGCAGCAGATAGTAACTCTAGTACAGATTGTACTGAAACTTCAGACATATCACAACTTTCTATTTCAGTAGCTCCAATAACAAATTGAAAATTCTGTCTAGGAACTATATATATACTATACCTGGGATGCACCATTCTAATTGGTCTGTTTAAATTAACTTGTGGAGCATGTAATAACAATACTTCACCTCTCACCCCTCTTATATTAGGCAAATCACTTTTTGCTCCTATACCTCGACAATCAAAAACAAAATCAAACCTATATTCTTTACCACTTTCTATAACCACAATTTCATCTATAATTTTATCAACAACAACATGTTCATACCAAGTAACATTATATTGTTCTAAAGTACGCATTATATTATAAAAGAGCTGAGAGCTATCAATTTGTGCCTCTCCTGGTATATATAATCCATAAGGAAAAGAGAGATCAGGTTCAAATATTTTTAAAGCATTCTCATCTATTATCTCTAAATTACTAACATGTGATTTTCTTTTTATAAGCATCATCATTCTTTCAAGGTCTGACATGTCATTTCTGTGAGCTACTACTATACTGCCAAGCATCTTAAAAGAAGTATTACCCAACATACTATTGAGAATTTTTGGCCACAAATTTAATGACTTTATACCTAAATCAAAAACTATTTGCTCCATTTTTTCTGATTCTGAATATAAAGCAAGCATACCTGCAGCAATAGCACCACAACTTCGTCTATCATTTTTACCAAATTTATCAAACAAAGTAACTTGCCAACCATCATGTAATAGCCTTAACGCTAATAATCTACCTACTAATCCTGCGCCTACAACCCCTGCTTTTTTATTCATGATCAAATCTAGTATAAAATTTCCAAACAATAATCTTTATAGTAACATAATTTCTCATTTCATACCTTAAAAGCATCTTAATAAAAACATGAAATCCTACATAAAAAGTACTTCATTACATTAAAACTAATATTTAAACACCAAACTCCACCTACAAATCACTTTTTCAAAAGTAAAACCACACTACATCTTAATATACTAATACAAACTCTCTTGTATTTTTCATGATAAAAAATTACCATGAAATCCTATATAAAAAGTACTTTATTATAAAAACTAATATCTAAACATTAAACTACACTTACAAATCACTTATTTAAAAGTAAAACTACACTATATCTTAAATATACTAATTGAACTCTCTCCTACCTTTCATTATAAAAAATTACCATGAAATCCTACACAAAAAAGTACTTTATTATAAAAACTAATATCTAAACATTAAACTACACTCACAAATCACTTATTTAAAAGTAAAACACACCACATATTAAATACACTAATTGAACTCTCTCCTACCTTTCACTATAAAAAATTACAATCATACAATTTTGAATATTTCACCATATACAAATAATCATCATTTATAGTAAGTTAGACACTTACTACATTACATATCCAGTGTATAGGTGAACATTTGATCAAATATTTTCATTGAGAATGAATTACATAGTTTTTGTTATTAGGAAAATTTCTACACATTTTAGTATACAAGACCAATAATGTATTAAACTGTTTCATACTGTAGAAATTCCTTTAAAAATATCTCACACATATATTTCTATTTATTATAGCAAAATTTCAACGTATATCTTGTACGTAAGATCACTACTACTACTATTTGCAAAAATAAACCTACTCATTTTATACAGTGATCTCTATCTAGAAAGCCACAGTATAAAAAAACGAATTTTAAAAATTAAAATCTGCAGGATTATATTTTGCTGTGTAATCCCTAAATCTACCTTTTTCTGCTTCAAAAAATAATTTAATATTTCCAATTGGACCATTACGCTGTTTTGAAATCAATATATCTGCAACATTACTTATTGAATTCATCCTTTCTTGCCATTCAACATGTTTAGCTGTACCTTCAGATGGCTGTTTTCTAAGTTCATAGTATTCTTCTCTATATAAAAACATTACAACATCAGCATCCTGTTCTATACTACCAGAATCCCTTAAATCCGATAACTGAGGCTTTTTATCATCACGCTGCTCAACTAACCTTGATAATTGAGATAAGGCTACAACCGGTATATTTAATTCTTTTGCAATAGCTTTTAACCCTTGTGTAACTTCTGATACCTCCTGAACTCTATTTTCCCCACTGCGTTTAGTCGTACCCTTGACTAATTGCAAGTAATCTATAAAAACAGCTTCCAAATTATACAGCTGATGCATCCTACGAATTCTAGTTCTTAAGCTACTTATAGAAATACTAGATGAATCATCAATAATTAACGGCAAATTACATACCTTCGTACTAGCATCAAGTACTTTTTTAAGTTCTTCCCCACTAATTTTTCCAGATAATGCTTTATAAGAACTTACATCTGATTCAATTGCTATTACCCTAGAAGCCAACTGCTCCGCTGACATTTCTAATGAAAAAAAACCAATATGTTGCCCATTGTACTGACTACTATTACTTAAAATTTTACATGCATTTAATGCCATATTTAGTGCTAAAGCTGTCTTACCCATAGATGGACGTGCAGCTAAAATAAGTAAATCAGACTTCTGTAATCCATTTAGCAGCTGATCTAAATCACGAAACCCTACAGACACACCTTGCAATGTCCCTTCATTATTTTTTGCAAATTCTATTCTTTTCTTAATATTTGCAACTAAAAGTGCAAATTGATGATAAGTTTTATCAGATTTTCCTTGATTGCCAAGTAAGAATAACTTTTGCGCAGCACTTTCTATTTGATAAACTGCAGAATTATCAACATCATAATTATATGCACCACTAATTAAATCTTGCCCAAATGAAATCAGGCATCTCCTCAAATAAGTATCAACAACTATATTTGCAACATTCTTAATATCAAAAATAATACTAGCTTTTGCTGCAATTTTTGCTAAATAGTCAACTCCACCAGATTCAATTAAATCTTCATCATTATCAAAAAACATTTTTAAGCTAACTTCATTAGCGACCAATCCACGCTTATTAATTTTTACTATTTGTTCAAAAATACGCCTATGAAGACTATCAAAAAACACATCACTTGTTATTATATCTTCAACCGCATCACAAATTCTATTATCACGCAACATTGAACCCAATAGTATTTGCTCAGCTTCAATATTACAGGGAAGCTCAGACATTAATTGGCCAAAATTCTTACTAGTGTTTGATTTTAATTCCAAAATACCCTCTCAAAATAACATTACTACAATTTAGATAAAAACTCGATTATAACTATTTATAACATCTTACAGTCACTAACAACTTAAAAAAACCCAATTAATATATTTCCAACTTCACATTACAATTTCTTCTCTAACACACTTATTTAGCAACAATAAGAATACATTAAATTCTTGTAATAATTAGAGTTTTATTTATAGCACAACTTCATGAATAAAATTTCTCTATAATTTATTGCTTGATAAACATACTAAAAATTACTATGCTTCATTACTCATATATTTAAAAAAATGAAATCTTACATTTGATAACATATAAATGCTACTTATATATCAACACTTACAAGTATGATAGTGTACAAACTTTCTCAATATAATAATTAAACAACCTTATTTATCAGACTTATAATATCACACAACATATGTATTATAACAACTATTATCGATATGTAGATTTATCGTTACTTTTAGATTTTATAAAGAGAAAGTACTGATTAACTATTTAGATCTTCCCCTATACTTTCCTTGAGATAAGGATCTCATACTAACAAACATTTGCCAAAAGCCTGTTTGCTCTTTATCAAACTTCAATCCAGCAAACCTTTGTAATTTCTCTGACATCACAAGCTTAGTCCACTGGCCTATTGGCTCCATAACATTAATAATTTTAATATTACTTTTATACTCTACTTGATCTCTAGCAACATCATTTATTAACATCTGATGTTTTATAAGCTCTTTTTGTTTTTTCTCTATATACCTTTTATATTTCTCTTCATCTGTTAGTTGATCTTCATCATAATCATTATCAACAAATATTTTAAAAATACTCTCACGTATATAACTTTTATAGAAGGTAAATAAAGCAATACAAATGCCTAAAATACCTAAAGCTAGGACTAAATAAATAAGAATATCAAAATACATAAAAATATATAAAAACTCTACGTGTATATTATATCACAATTTTACCACAATGGTAACCACCCCCTTTATCAAAATATATAAATACTAATCAACTCCTTTCTATTATATAATACTCCTTTAACTAAAAAATAAAACAGTGTTTAACTATACATACATGAAATTAGCTATATCAAAAGCACAAGAAGATCTGCTAGAAGTACCTGTAGGAGCAGTTATAGTACATAACAATGAAGTAATATCTTCTGCTAATAACTCAAACATACATGATATAGATCCAACTGCTCATGCAGAAATTTTAGCTATACGAAATGCATGTAAAATATTATCTACTCATATATTAAACCAATGTGATATATATGTAACCTTAGAACCATGTGCAATGTGTGCACAAGCAATATCATTTTCTAAGATACGTAGATTATATTTTGGAGCTTACAACAAAAAATATGGAGCAATTGAAAATGGAGCTAGAATTTTTCAATTTTGCCATCATGTCCCAGAAGTATATGGTGGAATATTAGAAGCAGAAAATACAAAACTTATAACAGATTTTTTTAAAAAACTAAGAAAAGAGTAATTTATAGATAACTTAATTTCCACTAATCAAAAATACATCACTGTTTTTAATACAATCTAACAGCTAAATACGTACTAAACATGTTCCCCAAGTAAAACCACCACCTATTGCTGCCAATATAGCAATATCGTGTTTCTTTAACTTTCCAGAACTCTTTGCATAAGATAGCGCTAAAGGAATTGATGCTGCAGAAGTATTACCGTGCCAATTAACACTAACAACCATTTTTTCATAAGGTATTTTCAGTCTACGTGCTACCAATTCAATAATACGGATATTAGCCTGATGTAAAACAAACCAATCAACATCATTTATTTCTAAATCATTTTGGTCTAAAATTTCAAGTATAGAAGCGCTCAATTTTTCAATTGCATGTTCAAATACAATAGTACCATTCATACAGATTGTCCCAGCATGACCATTATATGCAGTACCACCAGTGGTATACAATAAATCACAAAAAGCTCCATCAGAATGTAAAATAGTTGATATAATACCACTATCCTTTTCAGAATTGTTACCTAAAACTACTGCACCTGCTCCATCACCAAATAAAACACACGTTGATCTGTCTTGCCAATCTAAAATTCTAGACATAATTTCAGCCCCTATAACTAAAGCTGTATTTACCTGACCAGATTTAATAAAATTATCAGCAATAGATATTGCATATACAAACCCAGAACATACTGCTTGAATATCGAAAGCAAATGCATTTTTACATTCTAATTTATCTTGCACTATAGTAGCACAACTAGGAAAAGTTCTATCTGGAGTAGTAGTAGCAACAATGATTAACCCAATGTCATCCTTATGAACACAAGCATCAGTCAAAGCTAACCTTGCTGCATTTGCTGCCATATCTGATGTCATTTCATTATTCTCAGCAATATGCCTTTGCTTTATACCAGTCCTTTTTACTATCCACTCATCACTAGTTTCAACAGTTAAAGCAAGTTCATCATTTGTTACTATTTTTTTAGGCAAATATGAGCCTATTCCCAGTATAGTAGATCTTTTCATAGAATAACATTAACTTAATTCATGAATAATTTTAGCATTGATATCATTACGCACAGCATTTACAGTCACTTTAATAGCATGAGCAAAAGCTACCTTATCAGCATTTCCATGACTTTTCACCACAACACCATTTAGACCTAATAACATAGCCCCATTATACATTTTAGGATTAAACCTCATAAAATCTTTTTTCATCTGGGATTTTAGCAATAATCCTGCAAATTTTGATATTATAGAACTAGTAACGGACTTTTCAAAAACTGACTTAAAAGTATATGCAATAGACTCAGCTACCTTTAATACAATATTCCCACAAAATCCATCAGTAACTACAACATCAACTTTATCTCCTAGTATATCAATAGGTTCAATATACCCACAAAAATTTATCCTACCTTCAGCTTGTTTCAATAATAAAAATGCTTCTCTGATAACATCTGTGCCTTTAACTTCTTCTTGGCCAACATTTAGTAATGCTACTTTAGGGCTAGCAATATTCAACACAGCTTTTGCAAAAGCACTCCCCATAATAGCAAATTGAAATAAAGCATTTGAACTGCTTTCAATATTTGCACCCAAATCTAATAATACAAAATACTCCTCACCTCTAGAAGGAAGAGCAGTACAAATCGCTGGACGATCTATGTTAGGAAGTGTTCCCAACAAAAAACGTGAAATAGCCATTAAAGCACCTGTGTTACCAGAAGATACAACTCCAGAGGTTACACCACTTTTTATACTATCAATTGCACACCACATACTAGAAGATCGACGTTTTCTTAGCGCAAAGGATGGTTTATCATTTGCTAATACTACTTCTGGAGTATCAATAAATACACTATGTTCTTTTAAATCCTTATATTTATCTAATATAGGCAACACTTGGCTTCCCTGCCCGTATATATTAAAAGAAACATTTTGGTCATCTAATAAATTTGTTAAAGCAAAATCCAACCCGCTTACTACTGCTTCAGGAGCAAAATCTCCACCCATAGCATCCACTGCAATTGATATTATGCTCATTTACATACTTCCCAAAAAATTAAATTAACTATACATTACTACTATCTACTTCTAATACCTGTTTCTCATTATAATATCCACCTAAGCATACATGATGAGATAATTTATACTCCCCTGTTGTCTTATCAATACCAATATTAGGAACTTTCAATCTACAGTGTGAACGGTGCATATTACGACGTGACTTTGACTTCTTTCTTTTTGGTACAGCCATTAATATAACTCCAAAATTAAAAATACTAGCCTACATTATTATTGAAAACACGCAAATTAGCAAATATTTTTCAACTAACACCTAGCAAAAATTTAGAAAATAATTTAAATATTATCATTAACTACTGAATCTCTTACTTACTTATGTACAAAAATTTTAACTTCAAAATTATACATCAACACAATAACGCACGACTAGGTACCATACTTACTCCTCACGGTATAATCAATACTCCAGCCTTTATATTCTGTGCTACAAAAGCAGCTATAAAATCTGTTGATATATCAAAAATTAAAGAATCAAATACACAAATCATATTATCTAATACTTATCACCTAATGTTACAACCTGGTGAAGACATTATTGAAAAATTAGGAGGCTTGCATAAAATTACTGGTTGGAATAAACCAATGCTTACAGATTCAGGTGGATACCAAATATTTAGTTTAGGGTATGGTTCAGTGTCACATGAAATTAAAAGCGCAGGAAGAAAGTACACTTCAAAAACCCTAGTTTCCATTAACGAGGAAGGAGCTATATTTAAATCCTATATAAACGGTAGCACATATCACCTAACTCCAGAAAAATCTATACAAATACAACAAAAACTAGGAGCAGATTTAATTGTTGTACTAGATGAATGTACTCCATTCCATGTTAGTTATGATTACACAAAAAATTCAATGAATATGAGTCATAGATGGGCTGTCAGATGCATTGATCAATTTAAAAAAAATAACAATTATTCTCAAGCATTATATGGGATAATTCAAGGTGGAATTCATGAAGATCTTAGGATTAATAGCTGTAGCTTTATAAATGATATGCCATTCTTTGGACATGCAATTGGCGGTTCATTAGGAGCATGTAAACAACAAATGTATGACATCGTTTCATTAACAACAAGCAACCTAGATAAAAATCGCCCTATTCACCTATTAGGAATAGGCAATATTGATGATATCTTTCAAGGCGTAAAAGCAGGTATCGATACTTTCGATTGCGTATACCCAACAAGAATAGCTAGGCACGGTGGGGCATTAGTAAAACCAAACCACAGAAAAGAAGAAACCCGTACTAAAGAACATATAAATCTACGAAATGAAAGATTTAAAATAGATACAAACCCTATAGAACCAGATTGCTTATGTTTTACATGTTGTAATCATTCAAGAGGATATATACACCATCTTTTAAAAGCACAAGAATTATTAGCTTACAGTTTAATTAGTATACACAATATATATTTTATGAATAACTTAATGGAGTCTATTAGAAAAGCAATACTTAATAATACACTAGCAGAAGAACAAAACCAATGGGTTATAAAATAAAAACTCAGTCTTAAGAGAATTAAAAAAATTCTCCTTAATTAACACTATCAAATTACTTCCTACATTTTACTCACTATGGGTCTTGAAAAAATTTTTCGAATGATTTAATATCCTAATATATGCAATAATCCAGCTTCATATTAACATATAATTTATCTATTATTTTTGTATCTTATCCAAGCCTTCTAAGCCTTACTTTCATTAGCCATTACAGTAAAAAATGCTATTCCATTTACATCTTCATAGATACAATAAATCCCAAACTTACCATGTGGTTATATAAAATATTACTATAACTGATCTACTATATACCTCTGAGTTTTACTTGACTGTGGATTTTGAAAAATCTCTTGAGTAGTATTATATTCAACTATTCTTCCAGAATCAAAAACTGCTACTCTATCAGATATTTTCTTAGCTTGCTTCATAGAATGAGTTACTACAATAATGGTAAAATTTTTCTTTAAGTTTTGTATTAAATTCTCAATTACATTTGTAGCAACAGGATCAAGAGCAGAACATGGTTCATCCATAAGTAACATAGTTGGCCTCACTGCAATAGCACGCGCTATACATAAGCGCTGCTGTTGTCCACCAGATAATTCAAAAGCATTATCTTTTAATCTATCACATAACTCTTCCCACAAACCAACACTTGTTAAGCTTTTTTCTACAATTTCATCTAACTTTTTCTTATTCTTAGCCAACCCGTGTAGTTTTGGACCATAAGCAACATTATCATATATAGACTTGGGAAAAGGATTAGGTTTTTGAAAAACCATACCAACTTTTGCACGAAGAAGAACCACATTCGTATTAACAGAATAAACACCTATGTCATCAACATTTAAACTACCCTTAATTTTACAATTTGATATAAAATCATTCATACGATTAAAACATCTCAAGAAAGTAGATTTACCACATCCTGAAGGACCTATAAAAGCTGTAACTTCTCTTTTATATACATCCAAATTTATATCATATAAAATTTGGTTAGTATCATACCATAAACTTAAATTTCTAGCTGAAGCATGAATTCGTTGTGACATATTAACCCTAATTAAATAACTACTCTACAGCAGCCATCATATCTGACATTGTGTATACACCAGGAGGTTGCTTGACTAACCATAATGCAGCTTTTAAAGCTCCTTTTGCATAAAGGTTTTTATTTAACGTTCTATGATTAAAGTCTATCATTTCCTCATCACTGACAAACATGACTCTATGATCACTTAAATCAGCACCACCTCTAGATACAGAATATCCAATAGTATTCACATCTTTTCTAGCTTCCTGTGGAGTACCTCTCACATATTGAGCCATTTGGAAAGGAACATTTCTTCCCTTAGCTGCAGCTTTTCCTAAAATTAAAGATGTACCAGATGGAGAATCCTTCTTATATCTATGATGCATCTCCCATATTTCAATATCATAATCAAACAGCTTCTTTGCAGCCTCTTGAACCAATTTTGCAAGTATATTAACACCAAAACTTACATTTGTAGTCCATAAAAATGGTATACTCTTAATATAATCTTCAAAAACCATTTCTGTAGCAGCTGGACCAGTAGTACCACTTAATAAAGGCTTTTTCTTCTGTTCAGCCATTTTGATACACTCTAATAACATGTCAGGATTAGTAAATTCTATAACAATATCTGAAGTTTCAAAAAGATGTTCCAAAGAATCAGTAATTTTGACAGAACAATCACATCCTACAACTTCTCCTAAAATTTGCCCAACATGTGGATTTCCTGAACGAACAAGCCCCCCACTTACTTGAGCATAAGGACTCGCTGATATTTCACTAACCAACCTTCTCCCTTGTTTACCCAAACAACCAACTATACCTATATTTACTCGTGTCATAACACACCTCCTATAACCATATATTTACCTTTGTAGTACGCCAATGGTTTATCATCATTATTTAGTTTTGCACAATTTATGACCTCACCAACTATAATCTTATGATCTCCACCATCATATACATATTTCTTAGCACAGTATATATAAGACATGATCCCATTAATGATTGGAATACCATCCAGAACACTATAACTAAAATCTTCCCAATTTTGCACATCACACTCTGCAAAATTTTGAGATATACTTTTCTGTTTATCACTCAATATGTTCACAATAAACTTTGAACATGTATGAAATATTTCAAACCTAGAAGCAGATTTCTCAATTGAAAACAATACCATAGGCGGCACTAAAGAAACAGAATTAAATGAATTCACAGTAATTCCATGCATACTACCATTTTGACTCACTGTAGTAACAACTGTTATACCAGTAACAAACTCACTGAAACAAGATTTTATATGAGTTTTAGACCAATCACCAATCTGCATTTATTTAAATTACCCACCACACAACTACAGCACTATTTCACATTGCTTATAATATTCTACCAAACACAGTGCCTAAAAATAAAATCAACCCTACATATATATTTACTTTAAACATATACATACATTTTTCTGGGTTGTCAAAATCTGATTTTTTATACTGATAATAAAAAATTGCAGCAATAATCAGAATTGCTAGATAAAAAATAGGATGCAACACAGCAATTATTCCAGCAGAAAGCCACATTGTAACAGTAATCATATATAGCCGTCCAATCCATAATCGAATATCATTACCAAATTTTATTGCAGTAGATTGCAATCCTAATTTTATATCATACTCCTTATCTTGCGCAGCATATATAGTATCATAACCTACCGTCCAAAAAATACATCCTATATAAAGTAGTACACAACTTAATGTTAAATGACCAACAGTCATAGTACATCCCATCAATATTCCAGTATTAAAGACTATTCCAAGCAATAACTGTGGCCAAGCAAAATATCTCTTAGCTAACGGATATAAAACAATCAATACCATTGATACAATAGCAATTTTAATAGTATACATATTAGTCAACACAAGTAATACACACGCACACAATAAAAGTATTGCTAATATTTTCAATGCTTGAAAAACACTTAAACTATTATTTGCCAATGGCCTATTTTGTGTCCTTTTTACCTCTGAATCTATTTTTCTATCAAAAATATCATTAATTATACACCCAGCTGGTCTCATAATAAATGCTCCTATGGAACATAAAAACATATAACCACAAGCACGTAATACACTATGAGATACTAGGGCTATACTAGCTAAACTAGGAAATATCAATAATAAAATTATTTCTACACTATGTAACCTCAATAGCAAATGATATTTCCTGAAATTAGATATAATATCCTTTATTTTACACAACATACATCCTCCTAATATGACCAGACATAGAAGTAGCAACATGCGTAACTATACGCACACTACCACTTTAACAAAAATAAAAAAAATTATAGTACCATTACATTAGATGACTACTTTCTTTATCTTTTATAATTCACCATGAATTCACAGCTGTAATTTTAATATTTGAAAACAATTTCAACCAAGAACTAAATTTACAAATTATTATTTCCATTAATCAAATATCCTTCTTGACAAATATTACAACACCATGTAGCTTATAGACATGGTTTTGACATTTATTAGGAAATTCTGGTATGAAGGGGACTTTTCAGCCTAGTAGAATTGTACGCAAGCGTAGACATGGCTTTAGATCAAGAATGTCAACTAAGATGGGGAGAAGGATTTTAAATCGCAGGCGTGCTCAAGGTCGTCGTGTTCTATGCGCTTAAAGGGTGTAGTCACAGTAAAAAAAAGGAAATGTTTTTTATTTGCAAGGAATAATGGTACCTTTGTAGGTGGAAATGGGTTGTTTTTACAGGTCGCCAAAGAGCCTAATGGTCTTTTAGAGGATGGGTGTGTTAGAGTTGGGTTTACAGTCAGTAAGAAAGTTGGTAAGGCTGTTGTGCGTAATAAAGTTAAAAGACGTTTTCGCGTGTTAGCACAAAGTGTTCTTGTTAAATATGCTATTAAGGGATATTATTATATATTAATTGGTAATAGGTATACACCAAAGGTAAATTTTAAAGAAATGTCATTGAGATTAAAAAGTTATTTAAATACTCCAAGTTTATATTCTTAAGAAGTCTTGAAGTTTTAGGTAACTGGCTATTCCTATAAGTTTTTTCTTGTATAACGTGTGTGAATTACTATGAGTATATTAAATTTAGTATTATCTTTTCCAGCAGTTTTTCTGTTGCTGTTTACTGGTATTTACTTATCAATAAAATCTAAATTCTTACAAATTACAAAACTTCCAAGTGCGATTTCATTAATCACAATGAAGAAGTATCGTGACAAGTCTTTTTCTATTGGTGCATTATGCACAATAATAGGGGGGAATTTAGGTGTTGGTAATATTTCAGGCACAGCAGTTGCATTAAAATCAGGAGGCCCAGGATTTGCTTTATGGATGATAATCATAGTAACTCTCTGTTCAATTATTAAATATGTAACTTGTTATCTAAGTATAGAGACACGGGTTAAAGTCAATAAACAATATATTGGAGGGCCCGCTATATATTTTAAAAATGCATTTAAGTCAAAAAAAGCTGTCATAGTTTTCACCATACTCATGCTCATATGTTCTATTGCAATAGGTAATTTTGTTCAAGTTAACTCTCTATCAATACCAATGGAATTAATTAACAAACCACCAATAATAGCAGGATTATTCATGTGTGCAATGTTCTTTGCCGTTACAATATTAAGGTTGGAAATTATTACAGCATTAATTTCAAGACTTGTACCAGGAATGGCTATAGCATATATAATACTAGCATCTTTTGTACTTTATAAATTTAATGACAATATTATACCTTCTATAAAGTTAATGTTTGCTAATTTCCTAACTTTTGATAGCTTTAAATCAGGAATGATAGGGGCATTCATACTAGAAACATTTCATATAATTCAAGTAGGCACTTTTAGAGGTATATTTGCAACAGATATAGGATTAGGGTTAGAGGGTATGGTTCATTCCTCTATCAATAGTAATAGTAAAAACTTCAATACACATCAAAGTATGATTTCTTTAATTTCACCATTTATAGTAGTGATTGTCACATTAGTTACAACCCTAGTTATACTGGTAACTAATGCATGGTCTGGCCCTCTTGAAAGTACAAACATGTGTATTGCTGCATTTAAATCTGCATTCGATTCAGAATACATAAACTATGTTATCATACTAATCATGTTTTGCTTCTCATTCACAACTGTTTTCACATGGTTTGTTTGTGCTAAAAGCACTTTATATTGTCTTACAGATGGAAAAGATAGTTTACTTATCAAAATGTGGAAAATTTTATACACTATAATAATACCAATAGGAGCATTAGGAAAAGTGCAGCTTCTATGGGACATAGCTGACATTTCCATATCACTAATATTAATTAGTAACACTATTGCTATACTAATATTACTACCAAAATACAAAAACATATTTAAAGTGTAGCAGTAACAAAAAACTAACTAATATAGAAGAACGTTGTCAATACATGTTCATTTATTAGGTGATTTATTTAGAAACAAATCATGCTTAATAACAAAAATGTAATGTACCTAATAATAAAAATCCACGTATTTTACTAAAATACCTTATCAATTTTGTTCTTCTTATGTCACAACTTATATTTAAGTAACATTTTATGTTGACAGAGAAGAGCTCATTTGATCCAGGTGTTTAGAAACAAATTATGCTCAATAATAAAAATGTAGTGTACCTAATAATAAATCTACGTATTTCACCAGATACTTCATCAATTTTGTTCTTTTTTGCCACAACTTATATTTAAGTAACATTTATATTGACAGAGAAGAGTTCATTTTATCAGGTGTTTAGAAACAAATTATGCTCAATAATAAAAATGTAGTGTACCTAATAATAAATCTACATATTTCACTAGATACCTTATTAATCTTGTGCTGCTTTGTAACAACTTATATTCAAGTAACACTTCTTAGTCGAGAGAGAAGAGTGCATTTTATTAGGTGTTTAGAAACAAATTATGCTTAATAATAAAAATCCACGTATTCCACCAGATACCTTATCAATTTTGTTCTTCTTATGAACAACTTGTATTTCAGTACACTTTTATACTGAGAGAGCAGAGTTCATTATATTAAAATGGATGTACTATTAACGAGGTAAACTAGTTTTTTAACAATAACATAATATCACTAACAAGTATCAAGAATAAATATTCTGATTAGTATATATAACAACTAAAATTCATTTAAAATTGAATTCATTTTATACACAATAAATTACAGTACAATCATGCGGAATTCCATGATTTTTTATCCTTTCCTATCCCCCATCAATTTGCAATCTTAACTGTAGAGAGATATGAAAAGAGTAGAATTACTAACAACTTGATTACCGACACATTTCATTACTCGTATACCAACAATGCATAAATCATGAATAAGTATATTCCATACATTACAAGTAAACGGCAACTATTCTATCACTAAAATTTACTACTCCTAATTCATTACTCCTTATGTATTCCATATTCTGTTACCAAACATCCCATCAATCTTTATCTCATTATTTGTTATCCAAATAACATATGACTTACTAGTATTATTATAATTAATATGCTGTGTTAAACATTCACTCGGATACATAAACTTCTTAGCCTGTATAATTAAGTCTACATCCTGACAATTTTGCATTACATAATCAGCATTATAAGCAATCAAAACATTCCTTCCCAATTTGTTATATATACACCCTGCTCTCTCACAGGATAAGTATTGATTATTTCCAGAATAATGTTTTAACATTTTCTTCTGACCATTTTGTCTTGCCCATGTTAAATTTATAAAACTTGTCAAATGAGCCTTTTGATTAATTGCATATAATTTACCATTTAACTCTTTAACTACAATATTGTGTTGATTAAACATAATATCAGGAGTTACATAACTAATACCAACAAAAAATCCCAGTATAACTAATATTAATCCACAAAATCTCATATTTCCTTTCCATAAACACAAAAATAAAAATCCTAAAGTAATAATTAATATAGATACTGAAGAAAAAGCATGAAACAATACTACTAATCCATCTATTTTAGCAATATACTTAACTATATATATAAGTAAATTTACTGTGCTTTCTAGCATCCACGAAACACAAAATTCCAAATTGACAATACCCAATACAATATATAACAATCCCAATGGCATTATAAAAAATGTTGTAATTGGAATTGCAAGCAAATTAGCAAAAACTCCTGCTATAGAAAAATAGTTAAAATGATATACTACATAAGGAAGTGTAGCCAAACTTGCAATCAGCGAACTCAAAACAATTGATGAAAAATACTGTACTATATTATTCATAACTACTAATCTTAAAAAAATATTATGACTAGCAACAAGAGCAAGTACAGCAGCAAAGGACATCTGAAAACTTGGGCTTAGCAATGATTCAGGATTAAACAATAATATAATAAATGATGCAACCGCTATAGAACAAAAATTATTATGATTTCGATCAATCAATATACCAATAAAAACACAACTTACCATAATAAAAGCACGTTGACCTGAAACAGGCATCCCAGCAATTAACAAATAAATTAGGCTCACCACAATAGCTATAACAGAAGAGATTTTCTTTATGTCATAGCTTTCAGCAAATTTTGTAAACAATACTAATAAACTTCTTGATAAAGAAAAAAATAACCCAGCAATAAAAGATAAATGCAATCCAGAAATAGCAAAAAGATGAGCTATTCCTGTATTTCTAATAGTATCCATGATATCACTTTTAATACCTTCTTTTTTCCCTATTAGTAGTGCACTTAATATATTAGCACTATCTTCCGTTAGGCTACGCAGAAGCACCTTATATATATTCAATCTTATAAGTTCTATATATTCTGTAACTCGTCTACTTCTGCTTTTTTTGAATAAGCATATATTACTAACTGCAAAACCTACTGCACTGATATTTTTAAAATACGCTATACGAGAAAAGTCATAAGAAAATGGAGATACAGCAACTGATGGAGGATAAATAATTGCAGAAAATTGTACCATGTCACCTATTGTAATATTATCGTCTAATTTGGTACGAACTCCTAACCTAATACACTTTATTCCATATTTGCTACCTTTGATGTCACACACAACTAATCTTTTGTTTGACTGTTGAATACTTATTTCTTTAACTGTAGCAATAACATCTCTTACATACACCTGATGTCGTAATACACTACCTACAAAATAATGTGCTTTTATTTGCACACTAACAAATCCTAATAAGATAAAAAAAACTGATATAAATAAAATACTATACTTCCTTAAACAAATAAAAACCAAACCGACCAATAATAAGAAAGCAATGTATACTAATACATCATCCTGCGGTTCATTAGTCAAAGAAAAGTATATTATTATGCCAATTCCCTGTAATATTGGTACCCAAATTATAAGAACATCTCTATTATCGTTAAGATTCTTGCATAACAATAATGTTATTTTGCGGATAATTATACTAACCAATAGCATATAATTTAATAATAATTAAAATATTAACATATGTTAATACATATTATTTTATAAACAACCTAATCTTGACTACATATTCCCTTAAAAGACTATAACCCACAATAAATTGAGAATTTTATTTTCCTATCTTATAAAATTAGTCTGCATTAGAAAATGCTTATATATTAGATACTAAAAGTAAATCTGCTATTGTAAATAAACGAAAATTAATAAAATATCCACTTTACTCTTTTAAAACACATCTGATTAGATAATCACGGATTACAACTAATTACAAGGTAAACAACATCAGCCCATAGAAAAACAAAATTTTCATCTTGTTCACTTTAAAAGTAAAATGCACAATTATAAAAACTACATACTGACTTATGTACTGTAGTGATTAAATAACATCTAAAAAATATATATAAAACGAATAGCACACTACACACTTAAAAAGATCTAAGAACTCCACCTAGCTCCTGGGCAACAGCACTAATTATGCGATCAGATGCATCTTTTATCTCTTGATCATTTAATGTGTGGTCAACAGGCCTAAAAGTAACTGACAATGCAACAGATAATTTATTATCACCTATATTATCTCCTTCATATAAATCAAACACTACAACATTATCGATTAAAGTACTATTGCTATTTTTAGTAACATCTACTAAACACTGTACACTTATATTTTTATCAATTAGAAAGGCAAAATCACGTTTTACTAACTGATAACATGATTCAACAAACTCTTTACTTATCACATTGATTTGAGGAATTTTATATAAAAATACTTCAAAGCAAACTACTGGACGTTTGATTTCGTACAAATGTATAATATCAGGATGTAACTCCCCAAAATACCCTAGCAAAATATTGTTAAAATACACATCTGCAGATTTTACAGGGTGAAGATATGGTTTATCAGATTTTTTAAATTCTACAGCATCGGAATTAATATTCAATTCCCGTAATATGCTGATAACATCAGATTTGACATCAAAAATATCAACAGATCTATCAAGTTTATAAAGATTACGCGGGAAATTATTCCCATACCTAACACCACCTACTACATAACTATTGCCACTACATACATTATCAATATTGTAAATTTGACCTATTTCAAAAATAGCTACTTCACTACTTCCATATGCTTGGTTGTCAGAAACAACCTGTAGTAAATTTAATAAAACACTAGGACGCATTAAATTCAACTTGTCATTAATAGGGTTATCAAGTAGCAACAATTCTGAATCATATCCTAACTTTTTAGCAAATGTCATACTTGTAAATGACCAAGTAATAACTTCCATCAAACCTTCACTCAACAGTACTGACCTCAACCTATCATAAGAGTTATCAACTACATCAACATGAGAAATAGGTATAGGTTCTTCACATATTTTATCATACCCATATAATCTAAGTACTTCTTCAACAATATCAGAAGAATGCTGAATATCAGACCTCCATGAAGGAACAGTAACTTTCCACACATCTTCATTACTATTATCTACAAAAAAACCAAGCTTAACTAAAAAATCAAAAATTTGTTTTGTTGCAATATCAACATTTCCCACTTTTCTTACAGATTCTGGCAAAAAATCTAACCTTATATCATTAATTAGATAATTTTCATCAGAAACAACATCAAAAAATTCCCCTCCACAATACTCCAATATCATTTTTGTAGCTAAATCTAGCCCAGTCTGTAAAAACTTAGGGTCAACAAACCTTTCAAAACGATAACTAGCATCAGTAGACAATTTAATTTTTCTTGAAGATAAAACAATATCCATAGGGTTAAACCATGCAGATTCTAAGAAAATATCTTCTGTTTCCAATGAGCAACTACTTAACTGAGAACCTATTATCCCAGCAACACTATGAATATTATCATTTGAGTCAACAGCTATAATGTTTTCTGTCCCTAAAATATACTTCTTATCATTAAGAGCAGAAAATTCCATTTGACTATCTGCCTTCTTAAAAATTAACTTCTTCTTTATCTTACTTGCATCATATACATGAAGTGGTCTATTAAAAGACAGCATTATATAGTTTGTTATATCAACAACAAACGAAACTGAATTTATCCCACATACTAACAGATTATCCTTTAACCATTTAGGACTTTCACAATTTTTTATTCCCTTAATATATCTCCCCTTAACTATTCCTTCAGCTTGCATACAAATATCAACTGGAGAAGAATTAGAAGCAGTAGAATCATTAACAATATTATTATCTATGCATTTCAACTTCCCCATACCAGCAGCAGCTAAATCACGAGCTATCCCATATACTCCTAAACAATCCCCACGATTTGGAGTAATACTAACTTCTATAATTGGATCACAAGAAAAGAAAGTATTTCCTACATTATAAGCGGATGACAGTTCAATTATCCCATCATTAGAATTACTATGATCTACTATTCCTAATTCATCCTTAGAACATAGCATACCATAACTTTCAACACCTCGCAGTTTTACTACTTCAATCACAGATTGATTTTTTGGTATTATACTGCCAACACGTGCTAGTACAGACTTTATCCCAGCTCTTACATTAGAAGCACCACACACAACTTGAAAAGTTTCCTTTCCATCAAATACTTGACAAACCTTTAACCTATTAGCTGCATGATGAGGAACTACTTCCAATACCTCAGCAACTACAAAAGTTTTTAAGTGTTCACAATAATCTACGTTATCTACTTCTATACCAATATCACTAAGCTTATTAACTATTATATCTAAAGAAACATCTGTATCAAGATACTGCATTAACCACGAAAGTGTAAATCTCATAATAAGTCACTTGAGATAAAAAACATAATAATACTTAAAATAAAACTAGGAATTCTTGTTACTCTCAACAGTTATTATCTGCCTATCAACAAGTTCTATAATTGCCATAGGTGCACTATCACCTTTACGAAATCCATTTTTTATAATTCTAGTATACCCACCATTTCTACTTTTATAGCGCACTGATAATATACCAATCAGCTTATCAGCTATATCAGGATTTTTAATCTTAGAAATTAGTAATCTTTTCCCATAAACTAAGTTCTTTTCCTTATATACTTTACCAATAGTAATAAGTTTTTCTACATAAGGACGTATTTCCTTTGCCTTAGGCAAAGTAGTAGATATCCTTTCATGCTTAATTAAAGATATACACAAATTTAAAAGCATAGACATTCTATGAGCACTGGTACGAGAAAACTTTCTATGAGCAACACGATGCCTCATAATATAACCTCATTCTTCACTATATTGTTTACTTAAACTCTCAATGGATTCAGGAGGCCAATTCGCAATTTTCATTCCTAAATGCAAATTCATACTTGCTAAAAGCTCATTAATCTCATTAAGCGACTTTCTACCAAAATTTGGAGTTCTTAACATATCAGATTCAGTCTTTTGGACTAAATCTCCTATATAAGTAATATTATCATTTTTCAAACAATTATAAGACCTTACTGAAAGTTCTAACTCATCAACTTTACGTAACAGATTAGAATCATAAGGCAATGTATCTTTAGCATCAACTTTCTTATGAGGCTCATCAGTTTCATCAAAATTAATAAATGGTTGAAATTGATCTTGTAAAATTCTTGCAGCTAATGCTACTGCTTCATCAGGTAAAATAGACCCATCTGTTTCCACAGACATAATCAATCGATCATAATCTGTAAATTGACCAATACGACTACTTTCTACTTTAAAAGACGCCTTTTTTATAGGGCTATAAAGAGCATTAGTTGCAATGAAATTTATTGGTATATCACCAAGTTTATTAACTGACTTACGCTTTACAGCAGGAACATAACCTTTACCAGCATTTACATACATTTTTATATTAAAATCTACACCTTGATCTAAAGTGCAAATTAACAAATCCTTATTGAGTATAATGCAATCATCAGTGTCAGGTATCATTCCAGATCTTACTTCACATGGTCCTTTAACTTTAAGAGACAAAACTTTACTATTCATACCAGAAAGCTTTACTCTCATCATGCTAATATTTAAAAGAATATCTGTTACATCTTCTCTAACCCCAGAAATCGAAGTAAATTCGTGTAAAACATTCTCTATTTCAACACCATAAACAGCAAAACCACGCAAAGAAGACATCATAACTCTTCTTAAAGCATTACCTAGAGTTAAAGCAAAACCACTCTCAAGAGGTTCAATAATTAAATCTGCCTTATTTGGAGAAGCACCACTAGGAACTACCTTAATAGAAGAAGGCTTAGTTAATTTACTCCAATGATCACTCATTGATATATAACTCACTCCATTAGAATATGCATTTCCTACTGCCATATAACCCGAATCTTGTGCAATAGAATTAGAATCCTCATCGAAAATCACAATAGAACCTCACATAGTAACAAATATACTTAAACTCTACGTCTTCCTGGAAGTTTACACCCATTATGTGGAAGCTTTGTAGTATCTTTAATAGAAGTAACATTTAAATTGCAAGCTTGCACAGCTCTTATAGCTGATTCCCTACCTGCACCAGGACCAGAAACTTTAATAGATACTGTCTTCATCCCATTTTGTTCAACAACTGTTTTAACAGCATGACTTGCAGTCTCTTGTGCTGCATAAGGAGTAGCTTTCTTAGATCCTTTAAAACCACATGCTCCAGCAGAAGTACATATTAACGAATGTCCTTGCTGGTCTGTAACTGTTACAATGATATTATTATAGGTAGCATGAATATAAACTACCCCAACTACAACATTTCTCTTTTTCTTTTTATAAACTACACTCATAATATACCTTGTTATTTCTTTTTAGCAGCAACTGGCAATTTCGATCTACCTTTACGAGTCTTAGCATTAGTATGAGTTCTTTGACCACGAACAGGTAGCCCTCTCCTATGCCTTAACCCCCTATAGCACCCTATATCAGTTAAAAACTTGATATTCATGCTAACTTCTTTCCTCAGATCACCTTCTACTATATAATTCTCTCTAATAAAATTCCTAATTCTAATAATTTCATCATCACTTAAATTCACAACGCGAACATTATGATCAATATTACAACCTTCACAGATTCTATTAGCTAAAGAAAGCCCAATACCATATATATAAGTTAAAGCAATAACTATACGCTTATTTGTAGGAATATTTACTCCAGCTATACGCGCCACTAACTTTCCTCCACAAGATAATAAATGCTTTGTAATATAGCAAATATGCAAACTAACGTCAACCAATAATTAAATGGGCTATTTTGTCTTTTATATCACAAGTAACCTCTTCTATTGGCTTACCTGCATCAATGCACACAATCTTATCACGATAATAATTTTCTAATTTTTTAATCTCTCTATCATACTGATTAACCCTTTTTATGATAACTTCTACTTTATCATCATAACGATAATCTAACTGACTACTTTTACAAAACTTACAAACAATTTCATCTATTGCTCTATCAAAAAAATTTAAATTAGAAACTTGTCCACAATTTTTACACACAATACGTCCATATAACCTATTCTTTATCGTCTCTAAATCTAATTGCAACTGTATCACTATATCAATACGGCTATTATATTCCTCTAGAATTTCCGTTAAAAATTCTGCTTGACTTAAATTTCTTGGAAATCCATCCAATAAAAATCCACTCTTTACTCTACTAATAGACTTAGCAAACATCTTACACACTATATCATCACTTACTAAATCACCAGATTCAATAACCTGCCTAATTTTTCTACCATCATCAGTATCAAGTTTTGCTTCACTCCTTAACAAATCACCTGTTGAAATTACAGAAATAGTACTATAAATTTTTGACAAAATATGACATTGCGTACCTTTACCAGACCCAGGAGGACCAAAAATTAACATATTTATTTTATTTTCCATAACTCAGACTTTTTAATTAATGTACTATATCTGCTTGAATACAAATGTGTCTGCACCTGAGAAAACGTATCAATTATTACGTTGATTATTATCAAAAAACTAGTACCCCCTAAAGTAAAAGAAATGGAATAATTATACCTTATTAACTCAGGAATTATACAAATAACCGTTAAATAAATTGACCCTAAAACAGTTAATCTCTTTATTACATAATTAAAATACTCACAAGTACCATTCCCAGGCCTCTTCCCAGGAACAAAACCTCCATTTTTTTTTAATATCTCTGACGTCTCTTTTGAATCAAAAACAAAAGTCGTATAAAAAAACGCGAAAAATATTATTAATAATGCATAACACCCCATATATAGTAATTTACCAGATGAAAAATGCATTAATATAAAATCAGACCATGGAGATCCTTGATGAAAATTTGCAACTGTAATCGGAGATAATAATAAAGCATTAGCAAAAATAGGTGGAATTACTCCAGAAATATTAATCTTTAATGGAATATAAGTAGAACTACTACCATATAACTTATTCTTAACTTGTCTTTTTGGATACTGCACCAGTATTTTTCTATAAGATTTTTCAATAAAAATAATTAATAACAATAACGCAAAAAATACCAATAACATCAATAAAATTACAAATATTGGAACATTTCCATTTTTCCCTAATAAAAACATAGAAGAAAAAGAACCAGGTAATTCAGCTACTATACCCGTAAATATAATCATAGATACGCCATTACCTATGCCATTTTTATTAATTCTTTCTCCTAACCATAGTAAAAACATTGTCCCACCTAAAAGACTGCTAATACCCACTATACGAAATAACAGACCAGGCTCAATAACTACAATACTAGTTTCAGTATTCATCTTTTCTAATCCAAGCAAAATAACAAAACCTTGAACCATACAGAAAAAAATAGTCATATACCGTATATAACTATTAATTTTAATCCGCCCTAATTCACCATTTTGCCTCAGCTCATTTAATTTTGGAATAGTTACTGATAATAACTGAATAATTATAGAAGATACTATATATGGCATAACATTTAATGCAAAAACAGTCATTCTACCTAAAGCACCACCAGAAAATACATTAAAAATTCCTAAAACACCTACAGAATGTTTTGTAACTACTGCATCTATTACATCTGGATTAATACCAGGAATAGGTATATATGTACCCAAACGGTATATAATAAGACAAAATAAAGTAAACCAAAGTTTACCCAATAAATTATCCTTATTCCAAGATAGTAAATCCATTTTTTGTGACATAATATTACTTAACTATGAACTTAAATACTATTCTATTCTTTACTTGCTGATACATTACTTAACAAAGTAACCTGTGATTCTGCTGATTTTGAAATAAAATCATATTCTATTGCTACCGCAGTATTTAATTTACCATTTCCAAGAATCTTAATTTTTTCTTTAATAGAAGAAATAACTCCTAAATTATATAGAACCTCTTTTGTAATAGCAGAAACATCTTCAATCTTTTTACTATCAATCAACCTTTGAATCGTCGATAAATTGACTATTGAATACCTATGCTTAAGCAAGGAATTAAATCCCCTCTTAGGTAATCTAGTAAATATAGACTGTTGCCCACCTTCAAAACCATTTATAGAAACCCCTGACCTTGCCTTTTGTCCCTTGTGTCCACGACCAGAAGTTTTACCTTTTCCGCAACCTATACCTCTACCTAATACTTTAGACTTCTTATTTTTAGGTAACCCGCTAAATATATTATTCAATTTTACAACTGTATCCATAAATTACCTATTTTCAATAATATCACCTATCTTTCTACTCCTTTTATTAGCTACCTGCTTTGGCGATAGCATTTTCCTAAAAGCAGCAAAAACAGCATATACAACATTATGCGGATTTGAGGAGCCTATAGACTTTGCTACAACATCTTGCACTCCTAAAACTTCAAAAATTAAACGTATAGAACCACCAGCTATAATACCTGTACCTACCTTAGCTGATCTTAACATAACTTTACTTGAACAAAACTTAGCTTTTACATCATGATGTAAAGTTCTAGATTCACGTAAATGTACCCTGATCATATTTTTTCTAGCAGCATTAACAGCTTTAATTTTAGCTTCAGATACTTCAAGATGCTTTCCTATTCCACAACCAACTTTACCTTTTTCATCACCTATCACTACTAGAACTGAGAAAGAAAACCTACGGCCACCTTTTACAACTTTCGCAACTCTCCTAACAGAAACTATCAACTCAGAAAAATCATTAGAACCATGAACATTTCGTGATTTCTTTACAACATCCATATTATAAAACCTACTTATTAAAACTCAAAACCATAACTCCGTAATTCATTTGCAAACTCAGAAACTATCCCTGTATACTTATAGAGACCTCTATCGAAAATAAATTTCTTACAATTATCTAACTTATTCAATCGATCAGACATTAATTTTGCAACAATTTTTACAGAATCACTATTAACCCTCCTATTCGTTAAAGCAACAACTTCACGTTCTAAAGTAGATGCTGAAGCAAATGTTCTCCCACACTTATCATCTATTAATTGAACATAAAAATGCCTATTTGATTTAAAAATAGATAACCTTAGTAAAGATGAATTTCTCTTTAACTTTAATCTAACACGTTTTTTACGTCTTTCAAGTCTAGTACCACAATTATACACCATAACCTTAACTATTACCCCACTTTACTTCTTCTTATTAACTTCTTTCCTATGAACATATCTACCTTTAATAGAAATACCTTTACCTTTATATGGATTATATTTTCTAATTGAACATATATCAGATGCTACCATATATACTTTTTGCTTATCAAAACCCTTAACTAATATTTGAGTAGGTTTAACACACTGAATAACAATGCCTGTAGGAATTTTATACTTTACCCCATGACTAAAACCCAATGATAAAGATAAATATTCACCGTTAACTTCAGCCTTATAACCAACACCATTAACTTCAAGTTCAACTACTAATCCTTGAGACAAACCTATAGCATAATTATTAATTATACTTCTATAAGTTCCCCACATTACTCTTGACTTGATAGATTTATCATTAACATGCAACACAATTTTACCATCAGTAATATCACAAAGCACACCATAATCTAAAGTCAATTTCAATGAATTCTCATTATTCTTTAAGATAAGCTGATTACCAACCAAGTCTGCCTGAACATTACTAGGAATTGCTATAGGCATAGAGCCAACTCTTGACATTAATTAATCTCCTAAAAAACACCACATAAAATTTCTCCACCAACACCAGATTTACGAGCATTATAATCCGACATAATTCCTTTAGATGTAGATATTATATACAAACCTAACCCATTATAAAATTTCGGCATATCCTTAGCTGAACAATAACACCTTTTACCTGGCTTTGATATTCTAGCTATCTGACTAATTACAGGTGCACCATTATAATACTTAAGCTTCACTTCAAAAAATTTTATATTAGAACCTTTTGATTTTTCAGTAAACCCATCTATATATCCTTCCGAAAGTAAAATTTGTAGTATAGCATGAATAACATAAGAATAAGAAACTACTATTACCTTATTCATACTTAATTGTCCATTACGTATACTTGTTAAAAAATTAGCAATAGGATCTGACAAAGACACTACTAACCCCTCCTTTCAATATTACCAACTAGATTTAGTCAATCCAGGTATTTGTCCAATTGAACCTAATTGACGTAACACAATACGAGAAACTTTAAACTTTCTATAACATCCTCTAGGCCTTCCAGTAATCAAACATCTATTCCTAATTCTAATGTAAGATGAATCCCTAGGAAGCTTAGATAATTTTACCTGAGCTAAAAACCTATCATTCATAGAAATAGATTGATCTTTAATTATAGCTTTTAATTCCTCTCTCTTATTCTTTAATCTATTACAAATAGATATACGTTTTAGATTCCTTTGTATAACAGATTTTCTTGACATGAATACCCTTAATTAATAAACGGAAAACCGAATTCCATTAACAACAATTTAGCATCATTATTGTTAACTGCATTCGTGACAATATTAATATCTACCCCTAGTATCTTATCTATTTTATCATAATCTATTTCTAAAAACGAAATATGCTCCTTTATACCAATCGATAAGTTACCACAACCATCAAACTGACTCACAGATAATCCTTTGAAATCTTGTTCCCTAGGAAGAACAACATGAATAAGCCTCTCTAAAAACTCATACATTTTATTATTTCTTAATGTAACCTTACATCCAATAGGAAATCCTTTACGTATTTTAAATCCAGCAATAGATTTTTTTGCATAAGTTGCCACAGGCTTCTGACCAGCTATTAATGCAAGATCACGAACACAAGAATTCATAACCTTACTATCAGAACCCCTTATACCTAATCCTATATTTAAACACACTTTTACAATTTTAGGAACCTGCATCACATTGCTGTATCCAAGCTTAGTCTTTAAAGATGGCACAATATGACTTTTATATAAATCCTTTAACATAAAAAAACAACCTATTCTATAACTTTGCCAGAAGACTTCATAAAACGCACTTTTTTCTCACCTATAAATTTATACCCTACTCTTGTTTGAATTCCAAGCGTAGAATCAAATAATGCAATGTTTGAAAGATTTATAGGCTTTTCAACACTTATAATACCACCATCACTTTTTTGAGTTGCCTTAACACTCTTTCTACATACATTTACTCCTGAAACTATTGCAAAAGAAACATCTTTACCACAATGCTTTTTTTTCAAAACTTTTATTACTTTTCCCATCTTCCCTTTATCTTTGCCACTGATTACTATAACATCATCACCAGCAATAATCTTCATACCCATTTTATAACACCTCTACAGCCAAAGACATAACTTTTGAAAAAAGACCAAAAGGTAATTTCTTAATTGGACCAAATACACGAGTCCCTAATGGATCACCTTGATCATTAATTAATACAACAGCGTTACTTGAAAACTTTATAACACTTCCATCTAACCTACGTACTGCTTTCTTTACTCGAACAATTACTGCCTTATAAACCTTCCCTTTACTAACCTTTCCTCGCGGAGTAATTAACTTAGTAGAAACAACAATAACATCCCCAACTGAAGCAGACTTCTTACCATTTAACAACCCTATACACAACACTTTACGCGCACCAGAATTATCTGCAACATCCAATAAAGTATTCTTCTGTATCATAAAATATCACCTTTTAAATTACAATCCACCTTTTAGTAGCAGATATAGGTATATGCTCCTGTATCTTCACAACATCACCACACTTATATTGATTATGCTCATCATGCACTACATAATTCTTACGTTTCTTTACTATCTTCTTATACGTTTTATGCATTATCATACGAGAAACCATTACCTTTATAGTTTTATCACATTTTGCATCAACTACAATCCCTGTTAAAACTTTCTTATTAGACATGTTTTTCCTCTTTCCTTCTCTCATTTAATACTGTTAATACTCTGGCTATATCTTTTTTTATATTTCTACAATAAAAGTGGTTTGTTGATTTATCAACTTTCCTATTCAATACAGCATTAACTAATTCTTTCCCTAAATTTACTAATAGTTCGCGCAACTCATCATTACTCTTAGACCTTATATCAACAATATCCATAGCTCAATACCTTTACAATTCATCACTAACAAATTTACACTTCATTGGAAGCTTAGCTTGAGCTTTATTCAATGCCTCCCTAGCTAAATTTAATGGCACTCCACCTATCTCAAACAATATCTTGCCAGGTTTTACTTTACATACCCACATCTCAACACTTCCTTTCCCTTTTCCCATACGAACATCCATGGGTTTCTTACTAACAGAAGTATGACAAAATGCCCTAATCCATACTTTACCAACACGTTTTAAAGTCCTTGAAATACTTCTCCTTGCAGATTCAATTTGTTTAGAAGTTAATCTACTTGGCTCTAAAGCTTTCAACCCATGGGACCCAAAAGATAAAGTATATCCACCTTTTGCATTACCACTAATACGTCCTTTAAAATCCTTCTTATACTTAGTTTTTTTAGGTATAAACATAATCTCTACTCACTCATTATTCATTACTTGACTTCGTATCACCAAGGTAGACCCAAACCTTAACACCTATTATTCCATAAATTGTTTTTGCTTCAGAAAAACCATAATCTATATTAGCTCTGAAAGTATGCAATGGAACACTTCCTTCTTTATACCATTCAGTCCTAGCAATTTCAGCCCCACCTAATCTACCAGCACAGCTAACTTTTATTCCTTTTGCACCTATTTTTAAACAGCTTTGGACACTTCTTTTCATTGCACGTCTAAAAGATATCCTCTTTTCTAATTGCTGTGCTATATTTTCTGCTATTAAAACTGCCTTTAATTCAGGTTTTTTCACCTCTATTATATTCAATTCAATATTATTATTTATCATTTTAACAATCTGCTGTTTTACTTTATCAATATCAGCACCTTTCTTACCTATGATCACACCAGGCTTAGCAGAATATACATTAACCATAATTACATCTACTTTTCTAGCTATAACAACCTTACTAATTGAAGCATGATAGAAAGCTTTCTTTATAAACTTACGCAATAAAAAATCCTCATGTAACTTTGTAGTATAATCCTTATTTGCATACCACAAAGAATCCCATGTATTGATTATCTTTAACCTTAATCCAATAGGATTAGACTTCTGACCCATAAATTATATCCTCTCAAATAATTTTATGATAACATTACCATAATGCTTATACACCCTACATGCTTTACCTCGTGCACGAGCATGAATCCTACGTAAAGAAAAAGACTTACCAACTAAAACTTCTTTTACGTAAAGATTATCAAGATCAATATTATAATTAGCTTGCGCATTAGCAACAGCAGATTTTAAAACTTTACTGATATATCCAGCAGACTTTTTCCTACAAAATTTTAAATACATCATAGCAACAGACACATCTTTCCCTCTAATTAAATCAGCAACTAAATTTAACTTAGAAGGAGTAGACTTCAACCCCATACCTTTAGCTACTATCAATACTTTACTCATATAACCTAACCAATTTACTTCCTAGATACCTTCTTATCACCCACATGTCCAGTGTAACGACGAGTTGGAGAAAATTCGCCAAATTTACGTCCCACCATATTATCATTAACTTTTACAGGAACATAAGTCTTACCATTATAAACCCCAAAAGTTAAACCTATAAATTTATTTAAGATTACAGAAGACCTAGAGTGAATATTGATAATAGAATTTAATTTATTTTGAGCTATAGCCTTATTTACTAACCGTAAAACATGTGGCGCACAAAAAGGAGGCTTTTTTATAGATCTAGACATATTCTACCCTTTATCAGATACACGCTTAATATACTTATTACTAGACTTATTTCTCTTTCTAGTCTTCTTACCTTTTGTTGGCACACCCCATGGAGTAACAGGATTTCTACCACCAGAAGTTTTACCTTCACCCCCACCATGAGGATGATCTATAGGGTTCATCGCAACACCACGCACAGTGGGCCTAATACCTAACCACCTACTCCTTCCAGCTTTACCTAACTTTACATTTTGATTATCCAAATTAGATACTATACCTATAGTAGCACGACAATCAGATAATACCTTCCTTATTTCCCCTGAACTTAATCTCAATAAAACATACATACCATCTTTACTCATCAATTGAGCATAAGTACCAGCAGATCTTGCAATCACTCCACCATTACCAGGTCTTAACTCAACATTATGAACAAATGTGCCTACAGGAATTGATTTTAATAGAAGACAATTTCCAGGTAATATATCAGCTCCATCACCAGATATAACTACATCACCTTTCTTTAACCCATTAGGTGCAATTATGTAAGATTTTTCACCATCATCATAAGATAGCAATGCAATAAATGCTGTTCTATTTGGATCATACTCTAATCTTTCAACAGTTGCAGAAACCCCAACCTTATTCCTTTTAAAATCAACAACTCTATACAACCGCTTATGACCCCTACCACGATGGCGTACAGTAATAACACCACGAGAATTCCTACCTCCACGAGAAATTTTATAACTAACTAGAGACTTCTCTGGCTTACCTTTCCATAGCATTGATTTATCTAATAATACAGTACCACGCAAAGATGCTGTCACTGAATTCAAGTTTTTAATACCCATATTAATTCTATTTCATTCCCATATATTTAAAATTTTGATCTTTTGGCAAAGAAAAATAAACCTTTTTCCTATTTTTCCTACGTCCAAATACACCTTTGAAATACTTTTTCTTTCCTTTCTGATTCAAGATATTAATACGAATAACATCCAAACCAAATACTACTTTTAAAGCTTTTTTGATTCTTTGCTTATCAGCATCAACAGAGACATATACAGCATACTTATTAAATTTCTCATTCAACAATACTGCCTTCTCTGTAATAATAGAGGATTGTATAACGTTAAAATAATTAATCATAATAACCTTTCTTCTAAATATTTTACAGCTCCAACAGTTAAAATTATGCAATCATGTCTTAAAATATCTAAAACATTTGTTCCAATTTGCTTTAACAAAGTTACATTATGCAAATTTCTACAAGAGCAAACTACACTTTTATTATAATCCTTATCAATAATCAGAAACGACTTATGCTCAAAATTCTTAATAAATTGTAACACTTGTGTAGTCTTCACAAAATTAACATCAATACTGTCTAAAATCAATAATTTATTACAAGAATTCTTTAATGATAGAGCAACCTTTAACCCCAGATTGCGAACTTTTTTATTCAATGAATAAGCATGACTTCTTACTACAGGTCCAAAAATAACAGCACCACCTCTAAATTGTGGACTACGTAAACTACCTTGTCTTGCTCTACCAGTATGTTTCTGTCTATGAGGCTTAGCAGTTGTACCAGAAATATCACCTATAGTTTTTGCTTTATGTGTCCCAGCACGCCTCTTAGATAATTGCCAATCAACTACCATCTTTAATATATCTGGTCTATAATTCACAGAAAATATTAGAGGATTTAAATCAATCGTCCCAATCCTATCACTATTTACATTTATTATATTAACTTCCATATTGATCTCACACAACATTATCTAACTTTAAATCTTCAGCACATATAGGAAAAGAACCCTTTGGAACTGATTTTTTTACAGCATCTTTTACAAAAACATAAGAACCTTTCGCCCCAGGAATATTATTACCTCTTACACCTAATAAAGATCTCTCCTGATCAACTAAAATAACCTTAAGATTCTGTACTGTGACTTTACTATTCCCTAATTGACCAGCCATTTTCTTCCCTTTATATACTCTACCAGGATCTTGACACTGACCTGTTGAGCCTTGAGATCTATGAGCAATAGAGACACCATGAGATGCTTTTAATCCTTTAAAATTATGTCGCTTCATAACACCAGCAAAACCTTTCCCTAAAGAATACCCAGTAATATCAACATATTGATCCTTGACAAAATGAGTAATAGAAACTTTAGCTCCCTCTACTACATCACCTAAATTATCAACCCTAGATTCAAAAATCTTACATTTAGCAGTAATTTTGCTTTTCTCTAAAATCTTTGATTGAGGCTTCTTTAAATTAATAGAAGCTTCTACCCCTAATACCACTGCATCGTAACCATGAATATCTTTAGTCTTTTTAGAAATAATAAAAGAATCTCGTAAATGTAATAAAGTAATTGGAATCCTTTTACCTTCATTATCAAAAATTGCCGTATGGCCTACTTTTTCTAGAAATAATCCTATTCTCTTAGCCATTGCTGCCCCCAATCACTTTAACTTTTACATCTACACCAGCAGGCAATTGCAAACTCATTAATGCCTGAATAATTGTAGAATTAGCTTTTGGCAAGCTAATTAAACGTTTATGTGTCCTAATTTCAAACTGTTCTCTAGACTTTTTATCAACATGAGTAGATCGGTTAACAATAAATTTCATAATCTTACGAGGAAAAAAAATTGGGCCATTAACACGTGCCCCACTCCTCTTAGCAGTTAAAATGATACTACGTGCAGATCTATCCAGTAAACAACTATCGAATGCTTTAAGCTCAATATATATTTTTTGCGTTACCATAAAATACCTACTCCAAAATTTCAGTAATAATACCAGAGCCTACAGTTCTACCACCTTCACGAATTGCAAATCTCAATCCTTTATCAATAGCAACAGGCTTATCTAAACTTACTTCGATACTTATATTATCCCCAGGCATTACCATCTCTACCCCCTCAGGTAATTTTATACTACCTGTTACATCAGTTGTTCTAACATAAAATTGTGGCTGATAATTTGAGAAAAACGGTGTATGCCTTCCTCCCTCTTCTTTCTTTAATATATATACCTCTGCTTTAAATTTCTTATACGAATGTATTTGACCAGGCGCACTCAATACTTGCCCTCTCTCTACATCCTCTTTCTTTATTCCTCTTAACAATATACCTGCATTATCCCCTGCTTCTCCTGCATCTAATGCTTTATGAAACATTTCAACACCTGTACATACTGTGCTCTGTATATCTCGTAACCCTACTATCTCTATTTTATCTCCTACTCTAATTACTCCTCTCTCTATTCTTCCTGTTACTACTGTACCTCTTCCAGGTATTGAAAATACATCTTCTATTGACATTAAAAATGGCTTATCTTTTTCTCTTGTTGGTAAACTTATTTTTTCTAAGGCATTCATCAATTCCATTATTTTTTCACTCCAGACTCCTGAACCTGTTTCTTCTTCCAATGCCTTAACTGCAGATCCTCTTACAACATCTATATCATCTCCTGGATATCCATATTTTGATAATAATTCTCTTATTTCCATCTCAACTAATGACAACATTTCTTCATCATCTACAACATCACACTTATTCATCCATACTACTATATCTTTTACTCCAACTTGTTTTGCTAATAGTATATGTTCTCTTGTTTGTGGCATTGCTCCATCTGTTGCAGATACTACTAATATTGCTGCATCCATTTGTGCAGCACCTGTTATCATATTTTTTATATAATCAGCATGTCCTGGACAATCTACATGCGCATAATGTCTATTCTCTGTTTCATATTCTACATGTGCTGTTGAAATGGTTATTCCTCTTGCTTTCTCTTCTGGTGCTTTATCTATTTCGTCATACTTTACACTTTTATTACCTTCTCCACTCAACCTCTTCGCTAACACTGTTGTTAACGCTGCTGTTAATGTTGTCTTACCATGATCAACATGCCCTATTGTCCCTACATTTATATGTGGTTTCCTTTCTTCTACCATAAACAAATACCTTTAACATCATTAAACCATTTCAAAAATAAAGAGCGGATAGTGGGAATCGAACCCACGTAGCCAGCTTGGAAGGCTGGGACTCTACCATTGAGCTATACCCGCATAATCTCCCGTGGAGGAGGTAGGATTTGAACCTACGTACACGCTAGTGGGCAGATTTACAGTCTGCTGCCTTTGACCGCTCGGCCACTCCTCCTAAAAACACTAACGCTAACCTAACATCCTTGTATTAATTAACACAAAAAAACAAAAAATGATACCAAAAAAATTTAGATTAGAATTGATTTAACTAAATTAAAGATTACAATATGTCAATACCTAATTAAAAAAAGTCAAAATTAATAGTCACATTTTTATGGACAAAAACAAGATATGGATTTACGGTAAACACCCATGTACCGCTGCTTTACAGAATAAAAATAGAAAATGTCATGAACTTCTGGTAACAGAAAATTTTATGAAAAATAATAATGAAATATCCAAAATTTTAAGATTATGCAAACAAAAGAATATAAACTTAAAACAAGTTAATCCTAATTATATCAATTCAGTATTACCACATAACAGCAATCATCAGGGTATTGCTTTAAAAGCCTCAGTTATTGATTCAACAACAGTAGAAGAGGTATTAAATACATCCAAAGAAAGTTCAACAATAATACTTTTAGATCAAGTTACAGATATTCATAACGTAGGATCCATTATTAGATCAGCTGTGTGTTTCAATGTGGATGCAATTATATTACCTTACCACAATTCACCATCTGAAAACTGTGGTATGTCAAAAACTTCAAGTGGCGCTGTCGATATGATTCCCATTGTATATGTGATCAACATCGTCAACACAATAAAGTTACTCAAAAAAGCAGGATATTGGTGCTATGGATTTGATGCAAAAGAAGGAGAATTTCTACACAAAACAAAATTGGACAGCAAAAAACTAATTATCTTTGGATCAGAAGATAAAGGGATGCGTAAACTAACAAAAGAAAATTGCGACTTTTTACTAAAAATTGCAATATCAAAAAAAATTGATAGCTTAAACGTATCAAACGCAGCAGCTGTAGCACTATATTCCATTTTTATACAAAATTATGACCAAGCATTGCAATAATTTCGTTATAACAATTGATGGTCCTTCTGCTTCAGGAAAAGGAAGTTTAGCAAAAAAATTAGCAAATTTTCTTAACTTTCAGTATTTAGATACAGGAAAATTATACAGGATAATAGCTACAATATTTGGAACATCAGCACAAAACCATCTAAAAATTGACAATAAATTAGAGGACAAAATATTATCACTGCTCTTAGAAGATAATAATACTATATACAATAATGAAGACATAGGCAAAACTGCTTCAATTTTAGCAAGATATCAACACATTAGACTTGCATTATTACCTATACAGCGCAAACTTATCCATCTAGCAGAACCAGGTATAATCCTAGATGGCAGAGATACATCTTCTACAGTATTTCCTGAAGCAGACCTTAAAATTTTTATTACAGCACAAGCATCTATTAGAGCACAGCGAAGGTTTAAAGAAATGTTATATCACAAGAAAGAAATGTATAAAAAAATACACAAACAAATACTAGAAAGGGATATTAGAGATACCTATAGAAAATTTTCTCCTTTGGTAAAAGTAAAAGATGCCCTATACATTAACACTTCATACATGAATAAAGAACAGGTACTTTTATACATTAAAGAAAAAATAAAAACCTACTTGTAAAGTATGGTAAATAATAATAATATGATTTTTACCGCTTTTGCTAATTTTAAAATAGGCTATATTTTATGGAAGACCTTCAAACAAAAACAAATTTAGGATCAGAAAATTATTTACATAATATAAAGAAAATAAAATCCAACAAGTTTATTAGCCATAATCTTGAAGTAGAAGATTCCGATAATGATAGTAGCTCAGAGTTTCAGCATGCGTTAAAAGAATTTATTGATGACAGTGTCAAAGAAGGACAAATAATAGAGGGCACTATTATATGCATAGATAAGGGGTATGTAACAATAGACTCAGGATTAAAATCCGAAAGTATTGTTTCACTTAAAGAATTTGAGCTTGGTGATGATTATCAGAATATTAGTATAGGATCAAAAGTAAAGCTATACTTAGAGAAAATCGAAGGTCGTAATGGTAGTGTAGTATTAAGTAGAGAAAAAGCTATCAGAGATGAACTATGGCAGAAACTTGAAGAAGCTGCAGAAAAAAAAGAAGATGTTGAAGGAGTAATATTTAGCTCAATTAAATGTGGGTACACTGTAGACATAAAAGGTGTTGTGGCATTTTTACCAGCAAGCCATGTAGCTCTAAGACAAGTTAAAGACATCACTCCCCTATTAGGTAAAAAGCAAAAGTTCCGTATATTAAAGATGGATAAAAAGCAAGGTAATATTGTAGTCTCAAGAAAAGCTATATTAGAAGAATCACTTGCAGATGCTAAAAGTTTATATCTCAGCCAATTAAATGAAGGAGATATTATTGAAGGTAAAGTTAAAAGCATAACTAAATATGGTGTATTCATAGAAATACATGAATCTCCTTCAGTAGGTGTAGTTGACGGGCTATTGCATATAACTGATATATCATGGAGCCGTGTAAGTCATCCTTCAGCTGTTTTCTCATGTGGCCAAACTGTCAAAACAAAAATTATAAAAATTGACCGTGAAAATAAGAAAATTTCTCTTGGTGTAAAGCAATTAGAGGAAAGTCCATGGTCAAATATTGAGAAAAAATATCCTGTTGATAGTATCCATAAAGGTATTGTCACAAGCATTGAGGAATATGGGGTCTTTGTTGAATTAGAAACAGGGATAGAGGGGTTAGTACACGTATCCGAAGTAAGCTGGACAAAAAATTCTCTTCCTATAAACCAGTTATTTATGAGAGGTGAAGAAATTCAAGTTAAGGTATTAAGCATAGACACAGCTAAAAGTCGCATGAGTCTTAGTATGAAAAGGTGTCAAGATAACCCATGGCAGGCGTTTACACTAAAGTATCCTTTAGGTTCTATTGTATCAACAAAGATAAAAAATATTACAAATCTTGGTATATTTGTTTCATTTCAGGATAACACACTCAATGATGGCATTGAAGGGTTAATTCGTACTACAGAGTTAAGTTGGTCCTTATCACCAGAAGCAGCAATAAAAAAATATAACGTTGGAGATTCTGTAGAAGCAAAAATACTCATGATAAATCCAAATAAAAGCAAGATAGATCTTGGAGTAAAACAACTAGAGTATGACCCTTTTCTTGATTTATTAAAGAAAATTAACTTAGGAGATAAAATACCAGTTACAGTTACCAAAGTTGTTGAAGATACTGGTATATTAGTTGATGTATTCAATGGATCAAATAGTTTCAACTTACTAATTGAACAAGAATACCTACCTGATAATAAAAAATTCTTCCCAGGAGATAGGTTAGAAGCTGAAGTATTGCTTATTGAAACTTATAATATGATACTATCATTAAAGCACTGAATAGGTTTATCTCATGTCTGATCAATTACTAAAAATAGAAGTATTAAATTCTAAAGTAAAGTTATGGCGGGTTTTTGCATTTTTTATGATATTCGTATTGTTAATGTTAGTTAACTATATTGACATATCAAAGATTAGTAGTTTTTTAGACAATGAATATATTGCTAAAGTGAATATTGAAGGAAAAATTGAAACAAACGAAGAAATGGATGCATTACTGAAAAAGATTGCCGAAGACAATCATGTTACAGGGTTGATATTAAATATTAACAGTCCAGGAGGTTCAGTTACAGGCAGTGAAATTTTATATCAAAATATACGTAATGTTTCAAAAAATAAGCCAGTAGTCGCACTGTTAAATGATTTTGCTGCATCAGGTGGATACATGACTGCAATCGCTGCAGATTATATAATAGCGCGTCATACCACTATTACTGGATCAATTGGTGTGTTAATGCAATACATTGGTATTAACCCTTTAGCAGAAAAAATGGGTATCTCTTTAAAATCAATAAAATCCTCAAATCTAAAAGCAGAAACATCTCCTTTTGAAGAGTTAACAGAAGAAAAAGAAGAATCTATACGTCGTATTATTAAAAACTCATATGATTACTTTGTTGATATAGTAGCAGACCGCAGAAAAATGGAAAAGGACCAGGTATTAAAGATAGCAAATGGCAGTATATATACAGGGTCTGAAGCATTATCTATAGGGTTAGTTGATCAGATCGGTGGACAAGATGAAGCAATGAATTGGTTCCACTCACAAAATATTAGCACACAGAAAGTCAAAGTATTATCAAAAAAAAAACACAAATCTATAATTGAAAATGTAAGTTCATTTATATCTCAGGTTGTTCATTATTATATTAATAAATAAATATCATGTTAAAATCACATTTAATTCAGCACATATCAAAAAAAAATCCTTCTCTTAGTGAAGAGATAGTATCTAAGATATTAAATATATTCTTTTCATTAATTGTAGATTATTTAAAGAATGATTGTAGGGTAGAATTAAGAGGTTTTGGATCATTTACAGTAAGGAGTTATAATATAAAAACTGCTAATGCAAGGTTAGCAAAAAGTAAGTATAAGAAAGTATACTTTAGAGCTAGTAGTAAATTTATTAAGATTATAAATCAATAAGTTATAACCAAACTAAATATAGACTTATTAGAATGTGGTTTATTATGAATCAAATAAATAACAATTCAGAATTCCAACAGAATTTAGACAAAGCATTTGACAGATTAGAGTCTTTATTAATACAAAAACTAAACAATAAAAATAATATATCCCAATATAAAGCAACTATAGAATTACTTACTGAAGAAAAAAATAAGTTAGATCAACAACTTACAAACAAAACAAATGAATGTAACAGTTGGAAAGAAATATGTCATGAAACTATTCATCGTTTAAATTCTACAATAGAAAATATCAAAGCTATTTTAAAAAGGAGCAAGTAAGTGAATAACTCTAACCCACAAGTTATTGAAATTACTGTCAGAAATAACACATACAGAGTAGCATGTAATAAAACAGAAGAACCACACTTACGCAATTTAGTAGATAAATTCAATGCATTAGTTAACTCAATATCAAGTGCAGAAAAAGGCAAAGGGTCTGATGCTTTAATATTTTTACTAGCAGGATTAACACTAGAAGATGAGAAACACGAACTGAAGACTCAATTAAAAAAAACAAAAGATGAAATGTTAACGTATAAAAAATACTTTGATGATTATTTAAAAATAAAAAACGAAGTAAGTAATATATTATCACATACATTATTAAGAATAGAAAAATTAATTCATAATTTAGAAAAATCTTAGGATATGTACTATTACTTCATTTATCATTTTTTAAATATAGCAATTTAGTTCTTTAGGTATTAATACAATCTTATTATCACTACATACTCCAAATAGCATTGGGGGTTCATGTATGCTATTAATGATAGAAAATACAGGATAACAAATATATTAATATACTACTACAATAAATAAAGTATAATATAATAGTATTTTATCAACAGGAAACATTACCGTGCATACAGCAAAATTAAACTTTTCAAATTTTCATATTAAATTAAAAAACTCATTATTTTGTGGATTAAAGGGATGGACAACTTTTAATCTGGCAGCCATTAGTCTATTGGAAATGTCACTTTATGAGATGCATTATAGTAAACACATGACAAATTTCCAAAGAACAGTGGTTACAGATAATAAAGAGAATGCAAAACATCAAATAAGAAAGCACTTAATCCCATTTTTTGAAGCCATGCTTGTAATGCCTACATTATTTCTCGCAACACATTATTTTGGAAATAAAATATTTCCAACACTAAACCCATTACAAATGCACCTGATATGCTTAGCTGCATGTATTATCTTATGATAATGATTTGTCTAACTTTAAGAATACTAAGTATAAGAAAAGATTGTTGTGGTCCGATAAAACATCCAATATATAGAAACCCTAATTTACATAACAATGATTTTATTAACTTTAAACGACCTGGGTCTATCAATAAGCTTGAAGGAAGTTTTGTAGAATCTACTAACATTGCAGCATGTACTATAAAAACTATCCTTTTTTCTATGCTAATGACTCCTTTAATAGGAATAAAAGCAGCTGCAGAATTCATTCTTTGCATCATAGAAATATTAGAACTCCCATTTAGTTTCTTACTTGATTTATGCATTCTCCTGTATAACACACTAACACATTCTCAAATGGAAAAAAAGTTTTCACATTCTAAAGCAAATCTTGAGAACATAGCTAGTTTATTATATGCAGGAAGTAGAGATTTAATCGTAACATGTAGTTTTGGGATATTAAACGCTAAAATAATAAAACAGGAAGATGGTACTTCAAAATCCCCTATTTCATACCTTGACGAGCTATTGACAATAACATCTAAACAACCTAGATGTAGATCTGTATCAACACTTTTAAGAAGATCAAGTGACAGCTCTGAACATGAAGGATTACTAGAAACAACAAATGAGAGTAGTGTAAACCTTTTTGTAGAACAGCCTGTATCTCAAAGTACATCTTCTTCACAACATAAATAATATAAAGCTATACTGTTCTTTCTTCTTGATAATTAGCATTACATGTGTTATTTTGTTAGCTCATAATGAACAAACAATACGTGTCAAAAAAAGTAGCAGTAGTATTATTTAATTTAGGTGGTCCTCAGTCACTATGTGAAGTAAGGCCGTTCCTATTCAATTTGTTTTATGATAAAAATATTATAAACATATCAAATCCTCTAAGGTTTATATTGGCAACATTACTTTCATTCTTCAGAAAGAGAAAAGCAATAGAAATATATAAACATCTTAATGGACAGTCACCAATATTAAGCGAAACAAAAATACAAGCTTCATCTCTTGAACACATATTAAATAATCACAATGAAAACCAATACAAAGTTTTTATATTCATGCGACATTCAAAACCTTCAGCTAAAAGCACAATAAAATCTGTATGTCAGTATCGTCCAGACAAAATAATTCTAATACCTTTATATCCACATTACTCAACAACCACCACACTATCAGCTATCCAACACTGGAACTATCACATGAAAAAAAGTAGATTTCACTGCCCTACTTCAACGATTTGTTGCTATTATAATAATGAAAATTATATAAAAGCACACTGCCAGTTAATTATAGAAAAATACCGGGAAGCACAAAATTATGGATCACCAAGAATATTATTTTCAGCACATAGTTTACCACTGAGTATAGTACAACGAGGTGACCCATACCAACATCAAATAGAACAAACCGTATTATTAATTACCAAGTCTTTAAATATATCATCATTAGATTATAAAATATGTTATCAAAGCAAAGTTGGCAACATAAAATGGTTAGAACCCAGTACAATATCAGCAATTAATCAAGCAAAACAAGATGATGTACCTATAGTATTAGTTCCTATATCGTTTGTATCAGAAAATTCTGAAACTCTAGTAGAATTAGATATAGAGTGCAAGAAAATCATATCAAAAGAAAATATGTTCTTCAGAGTACCTACATTAAGCAACAATGAATATTACATCAAGTGCTTACAGGAAATGTGCACACAAGCACATCACAAAAATACATGCCCTGTGCAATGTAAAATGTGTTTTGAAACTTTACATTATTCCTCGTAAGCAAAGTTATAAACAAATACTAAAAAGCAATATCAAAAGATAACAGTAGTTACCATCACAATTAGATTCTTACAAGAAATATGCACACAAACCATCACAAAACATATACTCTGTTCAATGTAAAATGTGTTTTGAAGCTTTACATTACTCCTTGTAAGCAAGTTATAAACAAATACTAAAAAGTAATATCAAAAGATAACAGTAGTTACCATCATAATCAGATTCTTAAAAGAAATGTACACACAAGCACATCAAAAAATATATGCCCTTTTCAATGTAAAATGTGTTTTGAAGCTTTACATTACTCCTTGTAAGCAAGTTATAAACAAATACTAAAAAGTAATATCAAAAGATAACAGTAGTTACCATCATAATCAGATTCTTAAAAGAAATGTACACACAAGCACATCAAAAAATATATGCCCTTTTCAATGTAAAATGTGTTTTGAAGCTTTACATTACTCCTTGTAAGCAAGTTATAAACAAATACTAAAAAGTAATATCAAAAGATAACAGTAGTTACCATCATAATCAGATTCTTAAAAGAAATGTACACACAAGCACATCAAAAAATATATGCTCTGTTCAATGTAAAATGTGTTTTGAAGCTTTACATTACTCCTTGTAAGCAAGTTATAAACAAATACCAAAGTAATACAAAAGATAACAGCAGTAACCATCATAATTAGATGCTTAAAAGAGACTATATACAAGGACATAACAAAATCCATGTCCTATTTTCATTAAAATATATTTTTAAATTTTAATTACTCCTGTTAGCAAAAACTATATAATAAATCACCAGGACATTTAAACAACATAATAAAAATGATCTTATTTATCAATCTACATAAATGCTTACTAAACAATGCTAAGTATTTCTAACAATAAAAAACATAATTTATAACAACTTAAATATTATAGTAAGATGGTGACCGCATTTCCATTAAACGCGAAATAGTACGTTGAAAATCCACAGGTACCTCTTGCAAGTAATATAACAACTTAGGCTCTACAGCAAGAGAACAAAAAATTTTAACTTTGTTTTCATATAATTCATCTATTAAAATAGTAAATCTACGCATCTCATTTTGATTATAATGATTAAACACAGGAATATTTGCAATAAATATTACTGAAAAATTACGTACTATTTCCTGATAATCTGATACCCATAATGCTTTTCCACATAACTCATCAAAATCAAACCATGCAACATTATCAAAAGTTTTATTCACTTTAATATTTCTCCTACAAACATGTAATGTTACAGGTTCTACCCTCCTACCATTTGCCATTTCAAAAAACAATTGAGATAACTTTATATAAGAATCATCTCCTATAAAATATATATCACTTATCCCTAAATCCTTAATAGCCCGATAGTCTTGTTTACCAGATAAATGTACAACACACATTCTCTCAATTATTAATGATATTGTAGATTCAAAAGATTGCCTTTGAATACCATCCTGATACAGATCTACAGGAGCATAATTTGAAGTCATCATAACAATAACTTTCTGATCAAAAATAATAGAAAATAATCGACCCAATATCATAGCATCACAAATATCATATACCTGTATTTCATCTAGACATAATAAATCTACACCATGAACCATTGTTTTAGCAACTTTATGCAGTGGATCTTTGACACGAGATGATTTAAACTCATGTAATAAAGTATGCACTGTCTTCATAAACTGATTGAAATGTTGTCGTTTCTTCCTTTCTATTTTACAAGCATTATAATATATATCTGTAATCATAGACTTCCCTCTGCCTACTTCTCCATATATGTATACCCCAACCTTCTGTAGTCTCTTTTTTATAGGCAAAAAGCAACAAATTTTCTCAACAGATAAATATGGTGTTAATTCGTTTAATAGCTTAACTTGCTGCTCATCATAAGTGATTTTACCACTATCCACCATAGAATAATAGTGATCAAAAATTTCTTTCATTTTTTTCATTATTCATAAAACATTAGCACACTTTTTAAGAAAATTTATATAAAAAACCACATTTATTACTTTCAATACTTCATTCTATATTTAGAATAAAATAAAATCTCAACTTGCAGATTATTTAACAGCAAAATTAAAAGTTATACAAGTTGAGATTTCCATGTACGATATAACATAATAATCATTAACTTAGCACGTTGACAAAAATAAACTCTTTTTTAGAGTAAACTTAACCAATAGAATGATAAAAAGCAATATATACTATTACTAGTACTTACATAAATTACAAATCTTAACTTTCAGATTATTCAACAGCAAAATTAAAAGTTATACAAGTTGAGATTTCCATATATGATATAACATAGTAATCATTAACTTAGAACTTTGAAAAAATAAACCCTTTTTTATCATAAACTTAATCAATAAAATGGTAAAAAACCAATATATAACAAATATTAATTACTATCACTAATACTCATATAAATTAAAAATCTCAACTTGCAGATTATTTAACAGCAAAATTAAAAGTTATACAGTTGAGATTTAGTTTATCTAACCTCTAATTTTATCCTCATTTAAAATTTTATTATCTGAGATAATTCTCTTTGCTTTATTTCGGACACTTAAAGGATTATATCCCGCAAAATGACAAACAGTTATAAAATCTCTCGAAAAGTCATTAAGCCAATTAGTAGCTTTTATTTTCTCAAGCTTATTTTCCATCCTTCTATAATTAGATGTCGAATCAATTATTGCTTGAAGTATAACTGCTTTCCACATTGACTGATAAGATATATGTTCCTCTAACACTCCATTACTACATACATAATCTGCACAATCCACATCACATGTATCATAATATTCATAAAAATTTAATGTATCATAATTCATAATTAACCTATCTTGTTAAAATATTTTTATTCAAAACTTAGGAGAAATAAAAAGCAAGAGTTGGATAAATCATTTACATGTGTTATTTCTATGAAATATCTTTTATATATCTAAACACTATTCTAATACACTGAGATTAGTCACAGATTCTAAAGTAACTATTTTGAAACACAAAATTAAGTACTCATATGAAGAAAAATCTTATTAATAAAATTATTAGTAATACATATACTACTTAAATTTTCTGCATAATAAATAACAGGACTCTTGCATTACAAATTATATAACATATACGCTTTAAAGCTGATCACATTTTTAGCAACATTACAAAAAATGATATAGTATTTATGTAAACTTGTTCAGGATTATAAACTATTTAAAATGCATTACACACATTGAGTCTTATTGAAAATATACTAATACATATTATTCTATATTAATAGTAGGTTGAGTTCCTTGCTCTGAGATTAAAGATACTAAAAGGTTATTCACAAGTTTAACTTTTTGCTCATCAGAAAGATTAATTTGATATTGCAATTCAAAATGCTTTAATATCTCGTCTACCATAATGATTGCATTTCTTACTATATATCCTCTAGCATTAGTAATAGCTTTTGCTTGCTGCCTTCTTAACATAATTTGAGCTATCTCAGAAGAGTAAGCTAAATGTGATATTCGTGCATCCTCTACAATAACACCTACCAAATCTAATCTATTCTGTAACATATCACGTAACTTAGACGAGATCTTTGTCGAATTATTACGTAAAGATTCACTATTATCTTCAGCATCATATGGATAGCTACCAGCTAATTCCCTAACCGCAGCTTCATTTTGAATATTAATAAACTCTTGATAATCACTCACATTAAGACAAGCTTTTGCAGGACTCACAACTCGCCACACAACTACTGCAGCTATCTCTATTGGATTACCATTAAAATCATTTACTTTGATCTTACTTGTATTAACATTTCTCACCTTTAATGAAATTGACCTCATGCGAACAAAGGGAATAGTCCAAAAAAAACCTGACTTAAATATAGTCCCAATATAATTTCCAAAAAATTCAACAACTTTTGCTTCATTAGGATTATTCACAAAAAATCCACTTGGAATAATAAATGTACAAATTAACGACACTAGAGACATTGGTAACACAATAAAAAAATTTCCATAGTATATACCAGACAACAACAACAAAATAAAAACAATACACCAAAATATCATTGAAAATCCATTAATGTGCACTAATTTCTTATCACAAAATTCTTTACTATTCACAATACGCCTCCCATAAGCATTGAATATTGCTTTCAATAATCCAGTAAATATTGATGATACATAAAAACATCAACATAGTACACTTATGTATATCAAATTAACTAAGTAAAATTAATGACGTTAAACTAGCACATCATCAAATTGAATTATAAAATTCCAAAAACTGTTAAACATTATAAAAAACCTACATAATTAAGATCGAAACATACAGCATATATTAATGTCTGTAACAACTTATGTAGAAAACTTTTACTGCGCAACAAGTATAGCATGAGCTATGTCCATACTACCATTTTCTATAGATATACTTAAAGGAGTTTCATTATTATAATTTGCAACATTTGAATTAGCACCTATTGATAATAGGAACCTCACTATATCCAATTTTTTTTGTTTTACAGCATAAGTTAATAAATTATCTCCAACATCTAAAGTCCGTACTTCATATAGTATAGTTGATAAACTTACACCTAATTCTTGCAATTTATTAATTAAAGATCTCAATCCAGAAACATCACTTTGCATTATACAGTAAAAAATTTGTATGTAATAATCCTCAACAGTATATATTTTTGGAAGATGTTCATTCATTTCATCATATTTCGATCTTTCAATCTCTTCTATAACATTTCTTGTAAACGGCCATTTGTATGAAACATTACTTTTTTCCACTTTATTTTGTACTTGAAATGCATCTTTTAATACTTCAGGAGTTTTTTTTTACCATCAGTTTCATTTGTAGCATTCTTATCTGGAGCTTTTAACTGCTGATCTTTTGCATTACCAGACTTGAGTAAAGTCTTATCATCTACTTCTTGATTTTGGTCAGCAACATCTTGACCATACTGAGGTACATCATATTCCTCTAGGAATACATTTTTACCTTCATCGAGACTTTCATCATCAAGCAGTTCATCACCATCTACCTGACCATAATCATCTTCCTCATACAAAATATCATCATAATCCTCTTCTTCCTCATCCGGATCATATTGTTCATTGTCATCATACTGCTCATCTTCATCCGAGAATTCTTCCTCATAAGAATCCTCTATATCTTCCATTCTAGCAGTATAAATAGCACCATCTACGTTTTCCTGAATATCAATTATCTCATCTTCATAATAAATATCATCTAGATCATATTGTTCATCATCATCCAAGAATTCTTCCTCATAAGAATCCTCTATATCTTCCATTCTAGCAGTATAAATAGCACCATCTACGTTTTCCTGAATATCAATTATCTCATCTTCATAATAAATATCATCTAGATCATATTGTTCATCATCATCCAAGAATTCTTCCTCATAAGAATCCTCTATATCTTCCATTCTAGCAGTATAAATGGCATCATCTACGTTTTCCTGAATATCAATTATTTCATCTTCATAATAAATATCATCTAAATCATATTCCCCATCTTCATCATATTGTTCACCATTATCTGAAGATTCATCTTCATCAACATCTCCTATCCCAGCAGTATAAACATTACCATCAGCACGTAAACTACGAGCAAATCCAACTGTTGCATTGATAAAACTTATTATCATCACAAATAGAAACAACCTTTTCATCAAAGACTCTCTTAACTAATAAAATCTTTTACAACAATAATTACTGTTATTAATATAATTTTTTATTAACATTAAAAATAGAAATATTGTGGATTATACATCAAATGAACAACATTGCAACTAATCCTTTTTACTCGTTTATATGGATATCTGCATCAGCTGGAACAGGCAAAACAAAAATATTAGTCAACAGGGTCCTAAGATTATTAGTTACAGGCCATAAAAATATACTTTGCTTGACATTTACAAATACAGCAGCACATGAAATGACAGAGAGAATACATTCTATCATAAGCACTTGGGCAATATTAAAAAATGAAGAATTAAAAAAAGCATTAAAAGACATTATTCCAACTAATATAACTCCAAAAGAATACAAAAGAGCAAGGGAATTATTCAACAATTTACAAAATGTATCACTTTCAATAAAAACCATACATAGCTTTTGTTATCAATTAATATCTACTTTTCCCATAGAAACAGGAATTGCTCCTGACTGTAGTATTAAAGATTTCTCAGAATCCTTTACAAAAATTTTTCATAAATTATTACATGATCCAACAACAAAACATCATTTATCAGCTATTTCACATGAAATAACAGAAGCTACAATCTATGATTTATTATACAAGTTATTAAATAAACAGCATTACAACTTCAATCAAAATTCAATATATAAAAAACTCAACATTAATAATATTAATAATACAGAAACATACCAATTATTCCCCACTGATAACAACACACTGAATCATTTAACGAAAATTCTAAGTGAAGGAAGTATAAGGGATAAAAAAATTAGTGAGAACTTAGTTAAGTGGAGCAATTTATCACAAAAATATAAACTACAAAAATTAAATAAGTACGTAAAAATATTTATCAATTTACCATCCCTAGAAAAAAAATCTATATCATCAATAATTACAAAAAAAACGTTAACTAATTCTCCTGAAATAGAGAAAATTGTTTCAGATATACAAGAAGAAATACTAAACTTTATAAAAACCTTTCATACTAATAAAATAGCAGAACGCACTATCCATCTTATTGAAATTGCAAAATGCTTTACTAAGCTATACCAACAAGATAAACAAAAACTAAACTATTTAGATCATAATGACATTATAGACCTAGCGTTAAACTTACTAAAAAATCCAACATATAAAGATTGGATATTATTTCACTTAGACAGTAAAATAGATCATATACTCATTGACGAATCACAAGATAATAGTATAAAACAATGGAGTATTATTTTACAACTATGTCATGAATTCTTTTCTGGTATAGGTACGACAGAAGAACTAAGAACTCTATTCATCGTAGGAGACATAAAACAGTCAATATATGGTTTTCAAAATGCAAGACCTGATTACTTTAATCCTATGTGTCATTACTTTACACAACAAAGTACACAATATAAACATAAAGTATTACATCTCACACAATCATTTAGATCAACACCACCCATTTTAAAATTAGTAGATAAAGTATTTAATAATTTTTGCCAAGAAATATCTTTTAGTACAACAAAAATAGAGCATGAAATCTTTCGAAAAAACGATCCAGGATACGTAGAAATATGGCCCATAATTGATATTAAAAATAATAAAAACTTTTCATTGGATTTCGAAAATCGTACTGATTTAGATACCAACCTATTGCTTGCATCAACCATTGCTAATAAAATTCATTCATGGATAATTAATAAAAGAATTCTATTAGCAAAAAATCGTCCTATAACAGCAGGTGATTTTTTAATATTAGTTAGACATAGAACTTGTTTTATAGATCACGTTATAACTTCACTAAAAAAACTCGATATTCCAACATTGGAAAGAGATAAGTTTAAAATAATGGATTACACAATAATACAAGATCTTGTAAATTTAGGAGAATTCCTACTATTACCAGAAAATGACTTAGCATTAACAGGTTTATTAAAATCACCAATTTTTGAATTCAATGAAAAACAAATTTTTGATTTAGCATACAACAGAAATAACACATATTTATGGGAAGAATTACAATCAAAATTCAGTACTATATCAAATTACCTAAAACAACTGATTAGCGTATCACAACTCCATAGTCCTTTAAATCTGTATCACCATATTATATCAGAGCACAAGCACAAATTCACAAAGCGGTTAGGTCAATCAAACACTAAAATCATAGGAGAGTTCATTAATCTATTAATACAATGCGAATCCCACAATATCAATTCATTACAAGCATTTATACACTGGATAAAAAATACTAACCCAGAAATAAAAAGTGATATCAATCTTACAAAAGATTATGTAAAAATCATGACAGTACATAACGCAAAAGGCATGCAATCTCCTATAGTATTCCTATCAGATACAACCACCATTCCAAAAAGTGATACCCAATTAGTATTTGATGAGGAGTATACTCCATTTTGGATACGCAATGATATCAATGATTTCTGTGAAAATCTAAAATCTCAACAAAAGACTAATGAATACAATGAATATTTAAGATTGCTTTATGTAGCCATGACTAGAGCAGAAGATGAATTATATATTACTGGAATCTCACCAATACAAAATAAATCTTGGTATAGTATAATTCGCAATACAGATTATACATGTAAGAAAAAATTTATTGATTTACAACCAATGATACAAGAAAAGGCAGAAGTTTTATATCTTGATGAATAATCCCATTATTTTATGGTAAATACCATTATAATTTTCATCATTACCAATATAAATTGATGTAACAATGCATATTAATTTTAATATACACTAAAACAAGTTTAAATTTTTTACTATTTCTATAATCATATGCTATTACAAACCCAGTACAAACTATGTATTGTCCAAGTACAAAAAACATCAATTTTTAAAGAGATAACGTAAGTAATAATGTTTTAGTATACACATTATCAGTAATATTTCCACACAACACACATTAAAACCAACTTTTTATAGGAAAAAACACCCATTTCTTGACCGTATTGTTTCCCTATATAATCCTCAGCTAGAAAGTAGCAAATTACATATTCACTGAATTAATCACGCACTATAACTTTTCTTATCATAGTAAAAAGGTAAAATATCTTTTTGCTCACTTATAAAACATCTACAGTTCAATAATATTTGAACCAGTAAGTTTTCTATTTTCCAAATCCTGATGTGCAGTTACTATATCACCAAACTTATAAATCTTATTTATCCCAACTTTTATATAATTTCTTCTTATCACTTCAAAAAGCTCCATAGCTGTCATCGCCAAATCAAAACTAGAACGTTTATAGTGGAACACCAAAGGAGAGGTAAAAAACAATGATCTGGAACTTAGCATAGAAGCACTAACATTTGAAATAGGTCCTGATATCTGGCCATAAGAAACATAAATACCAAACATACAAAGAGATTCAAAAGATACTTTACTAGCTAAATCACCTATACAGTCATAAACTACATTAACTCCAGAACCGTGAGTAATTTCCATGATCTGCTCAACAAAATTTTTACTATTATTATTTACTACATATGAACATCCAGCACGCAAGGCAATATTAGCCCTATCATCAGAACTAATTACACCTATAACTTTACATCCTTTATAACTAGCCCACTGACATAATATTTGGCCTACACCACCTGTTGCTCCATGCACTAAAGCAAAAGTATTAGGACGTATAGCATAAACTAAGTGTGTAAGATAATGCGCTGTCATACCTTTAAATAATACCGCAGCTGCTACTTGATCAGTAATATCATCAGGTATTCTAACTAAATATTTTTGTTTAATAAGTCTTTTTTCAGAATAAGCCCCTCCAGATACAGTACAATAACCTACTCTATCACCAATATTAAACACTTCAACATCTTTACCCAATCTCTCTATAACACCTACTGCCTCAACTCCTAAAACAGCAGGAAGTTTTTTATTTTTACGCATACCATTACGGCACTCAAGATCGTAGCGATTTAAGCCAATAGCTGTATGTTTTATCAATACCTCATCATCTTTAGGTTCACCAATATTATGATTAACATATTTTAAAACTTCAGCACTACCAGTTTTATCAATAATAATAACTTTTACCATAACATCACATAATTAAATAGAACGTAATTACATTTAGAATACTTATCAAACAGCTAAATGATATCTTTTTAATTTAAGACATCAATATTAATTAATAACAAACAGCATTATACTTTAGTACATATATTGTAAAATTAGCATAATAATAAAAATATCATCAAAACCACCACAAATTTTTTAAACGTAACAACACAATCTCTTATCTTGACAACTAACTTTAACTAAAATCCAACAAACTACCATGATAAATCAAGATCACATAATTAAAATAATTACAGCAGTCAATATTTCAAAGTTTCTCTTACTGTTAAGTATATAACATGCATTTTTCCTATTTACTATGTAAGAAAAGTTATAGTGTGTGATTAATTCAGTGAATATGTAATTTGCTACTTTCTAGCTGAGGATTATATAGGGAAACAATACGGTCAAGAAATGGGTGTTTTTTCCTATAAAAAGTTGGTTTTAATGTGTGTTGTGTGGAAATATTACTGATAATGTGTATACTAAAACATTATTACTTACGTTATCTCTTTAAAAATTGATGTTTTTTGTACTTGGACAATACATAGTTTGTACTGGGTTTGTAATAGCATATGATTATAGAAATAGTAAAAAATTTAAACTTGTTTTAGTGTATATTAAAATTAATATGCATTGTTACATCAATTTATATTGGTAATGATGAAAATTATAATGGTATTTACCATAAAATAATGGGATTATTCATCAAGATATAAAACTTCTGCCTTTTCTTGTATTATTGGTTGTAAATCAATAAATTTTTTCTTACATGTATAATCTGTACTGCGAATTATACTATACTAAGATTTATTTTGTATTGGTGAGATTCCAGTAATATATAATTCATCTTCCTTGAAAACTTATTTATAAATACTATATCCTCTATAAATCAGAACAATATATAGGTACTTATATACTATGTATTTTCTGACTCTACTAACGGCTTGGTCTGCTGTTTAGGCTGAGAATTTGATGGAGTATAATTAGGAACAACTTTACTTAAAATTTCATCTCTAGCACCAACACCACTAACCATACCATCAGCCATCACTATAACCTTATCAACAGCATTAAGTAACTGTATTTTATGAGTCATAATAAAAGTAGTAATACCATTCTTTCTTGCATAAAGTAATGCATTAATCAAATTTGCCTCTGATTTTCCATCCAAATTAGCATTCGGTTCATCGAGAACTAAAAGCTTTACATTACCATAAAATGCCCTTGCCAACCCTAGCATTTGTTTTTGTCCTCCAGATAATACTACTCCATTAGAACCAATAACTGTATCATACCCATTTGGTAAGCTAAGTATTAACTCATGTACACCAGCAATTTTAGCAGCTTTTACAACTTCATTAGGATCAGGATCTGGCATCATCCTTGCAATATTAACTTTTACCGAAGCATTAAACAACTCAACATCTTGTGGAAGGTAACCAATATAACGTCCAAAATCTTCTCTATTCCACGTATAAACATCTGCACCATCAAGTCTAACAACACCTGATATCGGTTTCCATACTCCTACCAATAACTTTGCTATTGTGGACTTCCCAGACGCACTATGCCCTATAACACCAACGATATCCCCAACCTCCATTGAAAAAGATACACCCTTAATAGTCGGTTTATTGCTACCATAAGGAGTAAAGAAGACACGATCAAATACAACCCTTCCAGAAGGAGCTGGTAAAGACATGCTCTGTTCTCTCTTCGGAGAAGCTAAAAGTAATATCTGCAATCTTTTATAAGATATGCGAGCTGATATTAACATTTTCCAAGTATTAATCAATGCTTCAAATGGAGCTAATGCTCTTCCCATTAAGATTGATGAAGCAATAATACCCCCAGCAGTTTTATGACCAAGAATTGCAAGAAATCCTCCAATACCTATAACTGATATTTGTAATATTGATCTAATAAATTTAGTAATCCCAGAAATTAAATTTGAACGATTTTGTGCTTTTATTTGCATCTCTCTATTTCTATCATTCCTATCTGCCCAATCATCCACAATATAGTTAACCATTCCCATCGCTTCAACTACTTCAGCATTACGAGTTGCAACATCTATTGAGTGAATATTACGTACCCCTTCCTCACTCGCTTCTTGCAATATCTTTTTTGTTGCTAATTCATTCCAAATAGCCATACCAGTTAATAACACTATTCCTACCACAGCAATATAACCTGTCACACTGTGTATCATAAAAATAGTAACTAGATATAACACCGCCCATGGAGTATCAAACAGTGAAAATATACCAAATCCAGTAATAAAGTTTTTAACAACAGCTAAATCACGAAGTACTTCCCCACTTGAAGTAGATGACTTCACCGAAGTTAAGCTAATAGATTTCATAATAAGATCAGGGGTAACAACCTTATCTATCCAATCACCAACTTTAGCCATAACTAAAGATCTACAAATTTCCAATATAGAAGAACAAGCAAAAGCACCAACAGTAATAACACTTAACATAATTAAGGTAGAAACACTACCACTTGAAAGTACTCTATCTAATACCTGAGAAGTATATAGTGGTAAAAACAACATAAGCAAATTAATAGCAGAACTAAACCAGAAAATAAACCAAAAGACACTTTTACACTTTTCTAAACTTGTGTACAAAACACTCTGTTTCAGTTCCTTCATTGTTTGAAAGTTAAAATTTACTCCTTCCACATATCCCTCTAAATAATTAATATATTATACACATATTACAATACGTTCATCTAAGCAAACAATACAGATATTTAATAAATTTTCACATAAATAATTTTTTACTGAGATAAAGTTATACTATTATGATATAATGCAGTGTATTTTTATATTGTGTAAAAATGTTTAGTAATACAACATCGTTAATAGTAATTTCAGTTTTCGTGTCATTAACACTAATATCTTTGATATCTGGAGTAGTGTTAATGGCGATAAGTAATGAATTCTACATTAAACATAGAAATAAAATAATGATAATTAGAGTACTATTGCAATTTATATCATTAATACTCATAGCATTATTTTTCAGATAGATCTCATGAAATTCAATACGAAACTAGTTGGCATATTAAATTATACTCCTGACTCATTTTCAGATGGCGGGCAATTTTTCAGTATAGATAAAGCATTACAACAAGTTAAGCACTTAATCAACGGTGGAGCAGATATAATAGATGTAGGAGGAGAATCAACAAGGCCTACATACCTATATACACAACATGGGAACAATACAATATCTCAAACAGAAGAATGGGATAGATTAAAGTATATACTGCCTAAAATAATAGAAATAGCTCATAATCATAATGTTCAAGTCAGCATAGACACTAGATATGCAAAAACTGCTGAAAAAGCTATAGAATTAAATGTAGATTATGTAAACGATGTAAGTACATTATCAGACAAGAACATGCTTCAGGTGCTACAAAATAGTTCTGTAAATGTTGTAATTACCCATAGTCTAGGTATACCATTAATTAAAAACAATACTATTCCAAAAAACCTTGATCCAATTAATGAAATTATTATATGGGCAAAGAAGTACATTGATAAACTAACAAATGCAGGAATTGATAAAAACAGAATCATTATTGATCCAGGTATAGGATTTAGTAAAACCGCCAATCAAACATTTTATATATTAAACAATATCGATAGATTAAAAGTTTTAAATCAAAAAATATATGTTGGACACTCACGAAAATTCTTTCTTACTTCATACACATCAAATGATCCAACACGTGACAATGCTACACTAGCAATATCAATCTTTCTATTTCAACAAGGTATAGACTTTATTAGGGTACATAACACTCACTTACATAGCGAAGCATTCAACTTACTTAGAAAAATGCATCAAACACACCTAAATAATATTTAAATTTAAAAATTCTATAATTAAGCTTTCTATTTGATAATACAATAAATCTACTGATAATATATGCTATATTGATAACACATTTATTTAAGAATATAGATTTAAGAACACATAATGTTCAATACATAATAAAATCATTTAGAATTAAACAAAGAAGTAAAAAGACATACATGATTCTTTATAGACAACAGAAATTTCCATAATAAGTTAAGTAAAATAACATCAAAAGTAGACTTATAAAAACCTACACAACGATTGCTTGCAGTAATAGAAAAAAAGCACTCTGATATTTTATAAACATATCGACAAGCAATTGATACAGAGCACATTGTTAACTGGTTGATATTATATAATCAGAGAAATATAAAATGAAAGACATACAGACATATAACTTGTTGTTATAATAAAATAAATCATCAAACTTAATAATCATGTTACAATATAAATTGCATTTTTATCAGCTATATCTAATACAAATGACATACAAATAAAAAACTATAAATCTACACTTTCTTCAACAATATTAATACCACTGACATCTATATCCGTTAATAAGGTATCATGATTTTGACTCAGTTGTTTCTTTCCAATACAAATCAACGTAAGAGCAGTAACGGCTAAGAGCATATTAACAACACATATGCCAATAAACCACCAATCATTTTGTGTCTTAAATTCAGACAGCAACATAAATAATAACCCAAATCCATTAAATAGAGCTTGTGCTATAAACAAAGCTATTCCTAAACATATGAATGAATTGCCCTTAACATTACCCCGAGTATAACCAGGTGAAAAACAAGGTAAGTACCTTGCTTGCTCATTAGTATACTCTTTGCCAATAGACTGAGAACATTTATAAAGCATAATATGCTGCATTAATTCTATGTAATTATCTTTAGTTATACTAATTACATTAGTGTTTTGATGTGGAAAGAATCTCATTTCAACAAGAAATTGTACTAACTTAAGATCCAAAATTTCAAATATAAGAGCAAAACTGCATAAATCTATAACTTGTTTCAAAATCTGAGGATCTAAATCTAGATCAAAACAAAGCTTATCAAATCTCCCCATATTCATAGGAAGAAATCTATTCTTATTAATAAAATCCACTACATGCTTACACTTATATGCACTACGTTTTAAGGTTGCATTCCCTACAACCTTAGGAAGAATATCACTTTCTTTAAGAGCATAAGACTTACACCTTACTATTTGATCCAATAAAAGACTAACAGCTACTTTATACTCCTCCATTTTTTCTGCAGACAAGTGTTGTTTTTGATAAGAAATATCAATCTCAAACACCTTCATGAGAACTTTTTTTATTAGATCCTCCATTTCAGCAAATTGGCTATCACTAATTACATGTCCTTTAGCTTCTTTCCCTCTATATATCTTTAATTTCTTTTCTACAGTTCTTAAACTTTTAATACATTTATGTAATACATGTTTTACTGCATCATTTCGCTGATATATATCAAAATATTTACAAACTATTTCCACAGCACTATCGATCAGATTTTCAACCCCAAACTTTATTATCATAGCCATCTTACTTACCTATTTATTATTAAATTAGTATAGTATAATAATTTTTATACTATACAACTAAGAGTTGTAAAAATAACATTTTCTATAAATGTCATAAACATATAAAGTTTACTAATTCTTAATTATTTGTAATAATTTTTTAATATATTTAATTTAGTATTTAATATTGTATTAATAATATGAGAACTTAAAATATTACACTAGTCATATTCTGAAAAAATACAGTAATAATCAGGAAGTTATAAAATGACAATATTACTTTTAACACAAAGGATGCTAAAAAACATATTATATTAAATTCATACCTACCGTACAAAACATTCACATACTAAGCATAGCTTTTCAATATATTCTATTCATTTATAACATTAGCTATACTTTCCTCATAAAAAGAGATAAACATAACACCAATTTACAATCATAGTACTTCTCATCCTAATCAAGAATTTACTACTTTCAATAATACATTTCATATCAACAGTATACCAAGAACATACTCAGTACAGCAGGTATAAAATATCTTGTACCATTAAAGTTTTAAGCATCATGACACCTTTATAAACAGTAAAAATTGCAGTACTGTTATAGTTTAAGGCTTACCAATGATTGTCATTTAACATTATATAAAAATAGGCAAAATTCCTTATTAAATATTAGTTGTGACTTTTTTTATTTTGAAAAAGCTTTGAGTATCATAGCACTCATATAAATAATGAAAATTGCAGTACCGATTATAGTTTAATGCTTATCAATGATTCTCATTTTACATCATATAAAAATAAGTAAAACTCCTTATCAAACATTAGTTTTTACTTTTTTTATTTTGAAGACGAAGCATTAATAGTTATAGTATTAACAGCTAAATTCTTTATATACATCATGCCAAAACGTACAGACATAGAATCAATATTAGTTATTGGAGCAGGTCCTATAGTTATAGGACAAGCATGTGAATTTGATTATTCAGGTACACAAGCTTGTAAAGTTTTAAAACAAGAAGGATATCGAATTATCCTCATTAACTCAAACCCTGCAACAATAATGACTGATCCCGAAATTGCTGATTCAACATACATTGAACCAATTACATCAAACATTATTGAAAAAATCATTATAAAAGAAAGACCAAGCGCAATACTACCAACAGTAGGTGGGCAAACTGCTCTAAACGCTGCAATCAACCTATGTGAGTTAGGAATCTTAGAAAAATATAACGTAAAACTAATAGGTGCAACAAAAGAAGCAATTAAAAAAGCTGAAGATAGGAATCTATTCCGACAAGCAATGGACAAAATAGGAGTAAAATATCCAAAAAGTATAATAATAAGAAGTGTTGATGAAATAAATGACGCATTAGAATACATAGGATTACCAGCAATAATTAGGCCATCATTTACTCTTGGTGGCATAGGGGGTGGTATATCCTATAATAAAGAAGAGTTTCATAAAAATGTAAGCCATGGTTTAAACATTTCCCCAATATCTGAGGTACAAGTAGATGAATCCATCATCGGGTGGAAAGAATTTGAAATGGAAGTTATGCGAGATAATAAAGATAACTGCATTGTAGTTTGTTCTATAGAAAATCTCGATCCAATGGGAGTACACACTGGAGATAGTATAACAGTAGCACCTGCATTGACTTTAAGAGATGTAGAATATCAAAAAATGCGAGACATATCATTTTCTATACTTAGAGAAATAGGAGTAGATACTGGTGGATCAAACGTACAGTTTGCAGTAAACCCAAAAAATGACAATGATTTACTCGTTATAGAGATGAACCCAAGAGTCTCTAGATCATCAGCACTAGCATCAAAAGCAACAGGTTATCCTATAGCTAAGGTTGCCGCAAAATTAGCTATTGGTTATTCTCTAGATGAGATACAAAATGACTGTACAGAAGTCATTCCAGCATCATTTGAACCAAGCATAGATTACATTGTTACAAAAATTCCACGATTCAATTTTGATAAGTTCCGAGGTACAGAAAAAGAACTGTCAACCTCCATGAAATCTGTAGGAGAAGTAATGGCAATTGGAAGATCTTTTCCAGAATCATTACAAAAAGCACTGTGTTCCTTAGAAGCTGGATATTCTGGATTAAACGAGTATTTCGACCAAAACATAGAAATAGACCAACTATATAACTCCCTTGTAAAATTATCTCCAGATAGAATATTTATAATTGCAGATGCTTTACGACACAATATTAGCATAGAAGAAATCAATAAAATTACTGGGTACGATCCTTGGTTTTTAACCCAAATCAAAAATATTATACAATGTGAACAACAAATACAGAAAAATGGATTACCAAAAGAAGCAGAAGGGTTGTTATTACTAAAGAAAATGGGGTTTTCTGATATAAGGTTAGCATATTTAAGCAAGACTACAGTAGAATATATAGAAGATCTGAGGAAATCTTTATCCATAAAACCTGTATATAAACATATAGATACTTGTGCAGGAGAATTTAAAACCAATGCATCATATATGTATAGTTGCTATGAAGGTAATACTATCAATGTCACTGAATGTGAGTCTGTTGTAACAAATAACAAAAAAGTGATAATTTTAGGCAGTGGTCCTAACCGTATTGGTCAAGGTATAGAATTTGATTATACATGTGTACATGCAGCACATACCATAAGACAAATGGGGTATGAGTCTATTATGATAAATTGTAATCCGGAAACCGTTTCAACTGATTACGACATTTCAGATAAATTATATTTTTCTCCTCTAACACGAGAAAGTGTTCTAGACATCATATATAAAGAACAAGAGACAAACTCTTTATTAGGAGTAATAGTACAATTTGGTGGACAAACACCTTTAAAGCTTGCAAAAGTATTACAAGAGAAAAACATTAATATTCTTGGAACATCCTTTGATTCCATAGATTTAGCTGAAGATCGCATGAAATTTCAACAATTGCTTACACAATTAAATTTAAAGCAACCTTCTAATATCACTTGCAATTCAATACATGAAGTATATGAATGCATCAAAGATTTAGTATTCCCTATACTAGCAAGACCATCGTACGTACTAGGTGGACAATCAATGTCAATTATTCGTGATAGTAATGCTTTATCAAATTACTTAACTACTTATAAGAACATATTCGATCATGGATCATTATTGTTAGATCAATTTTTAACTCATGCAATTGAAGTAGATGTAGACGCTATCTGTGATGGAGAAAAGGTATATATAGCAGGGATAATGGAGCACATAGAAGAAGCTGGTGTACACTCAGGAGATTCTGCATGTTCTTTACCTTCATATAGTTTAACCTCAGAAATAACAGATGCTATAGCAGAGCAGACAAAAAAAATAGCACTTGCACTACAAGTCAGAGGATTTATTAATATACAATATGCAATACAAGATGGCGAAATATACATATTAGAAGTTAACCCTAGAGCTAGCAGAACTGTACCTTTTATTGCAAAAGCTACAGGTATCCCTATAGCAAAAATTGCAACAGAAGTATTACTAGGTAAAAAACTTCCTAACGCTCTTGAAGAGAAACTCACACATGTAGCTGTAAAGGAAGCAGTATTTTCTTTCTCAAGATTTCCAAACATAGATGTTTTATTAGGACCTGAAATGAAGTCTACAGGAGAAGTAATGGGAATCGATAAATCATTTGAAATAGCATTCGCAAAAGCACAAATGGCTGCTGGTTACGAATTACCAACTAAAGGTACAGCCTTTATATCTGTTAAAAATTCAGATAAACCACTCATTGTGAAAACAGCACAAATATTAAAAGATATCGGTTTTACTATATTCTCGACTAAAGGCACATCCACTTATTTAAATGAAGCAGGTATTACTACAGAACATGTAAATAAAGTAAGAGAAGGTAGACCACATATATTAGACTTATTACAAGATGATAAAATAAATCTAGTAATTAATACTTCAGAAGGTATCAAGTCCTTTTCAGAAAGTAGTAGCATAAGAAAAACTGCACTGATAAAAAAAATTCCATATAGTACCACAATACCTGGTGCAAGAGCTTTAGCACTTGCAATAAAAACATTAAAAAAGCAAGGTATTCACGTAGAATCTATGCAGGAATACACAAAAAAATAACGAGTTGTCAGAATATCACCGACTATCAAAAGAGCAACAAATTTCATACTTTATAAAAATATCGACAGTACGGCCACATACAATGAATTAAAAACTTATATTGTAAAATTAAATAAGATTAGATATAAATATATTTACTTCTTTGTTATAAATATAAAACTACAGGAACATTAACAAATATGTAGACTTCCCCAACTTTAGGATAATACTACATAAAGCCACTCAATTACTTATAACTTAGTAACAATGACTATACATAATTTCAATTAATAGGTAATCAACAAAGGATAGCCTTCATACAGGAACAAATATTAAATAAACAACTGAAAAACCCTGCTTAATAACACAAGAATAACTTACTCTCCCCTTACTACAGCTACCAATAAAAAAACCAGGTTATTGTAATAAAGAACCCCTATAAATAACTACCAAAAAAAAATATAAAACATATACTACAATAAATCTTATACTTCTTCTTTAGGTTTTAATATTTTACGTTCTAATCTTAAAATACGTTTTTTAATTACCTTAAGTTCCTCCATTAGCTCCTTATACTCAGTATTGCTAATAGATTCAGAAGTAGAAGATCCTATACGTTTTACCTGGTCTCCATTATCAATGACACCATCCTCGTTATTTTGAGCATTCGCCGCCATAACTCTTTCTTGAATTCTTACAACCGATTCAAACATCTGATCAAAGGTTTTGCTATCACCCACAATCTCTTTTACTGTATCTATATATTGCTTTATCACACCTTTGTAATCGTCTTCTGCCATAAAATCACTTTTCATTAAGAACATAATACTTCATGTTATAATAACACGTATTAACTGTCAACACTGTTAGTTATTAAACAAGTTGTATTAAACAATATTTAACCTGTAGGATATATCATATTTTCTGGATTAACGATTTTATCAAACTCCTCTTCACTTATTAAATTCAACTTAACTGCAGCATTTTTTAACGTTATTCCCTCATCAAAGGCAGTCTTTGCAATTTTTGCCGCATTATCATAACCTATATGTTTGTTTAATGCTGTTACCAACATTAAAGATTGACTCAACAAAAACGAAATACGATTTGTATCAGCTTTTATCCCCTGAACGCACTTGTGAGAAAAATTAATGCTAACGTCAGACAATAATCTAATAGATTGTAAAACATTATAAATAATCACTGGTTTAAATACATTCAACTCAAAATGACCATTTGACCCTGCAACAGTAACAGTTGTATGATTCCCCATAACTTGAGCACACACCATAGTAACAGCTTCACACTGGGTAGGATTTACTTTCCCAGGCATTATAGAAGATCCAGGTTCATTAGTAGGCAATATAATTTCCCCTATTCCACATCTTGGACCTGAACTAAGTAACCTAATATCATTAGCTATTTTCATTAAACTTACTGCAAGCACATTTAAAGCTCCACTAAATTCAACCAATGCATCATGTGTAGCTAATGCCTCAAATTTATTAACAGAAGCAACAAAATTAAAACCTGTTAATTTTTTTATTTCACTTGCAAAATGGACATCAAACTGTTTCCTAGAATTAATACCAGTACCTACTGCAGTACCACCTTGAGCTAGCTCAAGTAAATGACCTAACGCTGACTTGACCCTACTCATACCCTGTAAAATCTGATACGCATACCCAGAAAATACCTGCCCTAAAGTCAACGGAGTAGCATCTTGAAGGTGAGTACGCCCAATTTTAACAATATTTTGAAACGCTATAGACTTACTATGTAGAGCATCATATAAATTTTTCAAATTTGGCAACAATGAATTTTCAGTTTCAATAACAGCCGCAATATGCATTGCTGTTGGAAAAGTATCATTAGAGGATTGAGAATAATTCACATGATCATTTGGATGGACAGGATATTTACTACCTTTTTCTCCACCTAATATTTCAATTGCACGATTTGCTATTACTTCATTAACATTCATATTACTTTGAGTCCCAGAACCAGTTTGCCAAATTACTAAAGGGAACTCATCATCAAACTTACCATCTATAATTTCACTTGCAGCATTACAAATTGCATTACCTATTGTTTCACTAATATCACCATTTTTCATATTGACACGAGCTGCAGCTAATTTAACAAGTCCTAATGCCTTTATTAAAGGTTTAGGCATTTTCTCTGAGCCAATCTTAAAATTATCAATAGAACGTTGTGTTTGTGCACCCCAGTAATGGCATGCAGGAACATCTATCTCTCCCAAACTATCTCTTTCCTTTCTCATATTCTAAATTTTCCACCTACATGTGATAAATTATATTAATAAAGTTTTGTATTTATGTCCACCATAACTAACACAACTATATTAGTGCTACACTATATAAGCATCACAAGACTTTTACATATCAATTCTATCTAACATTTCATAACATCAATAATAACCAAGGCAGTACAAATCGAATTGTCCAACCAAACATATAACAGCACACTCAAAAATAGAACATGTACAATCACTTAAAAATATTTGAACTTTACAATTGCATATAATGAATATCCCAGTACACAACAATTATACTACCGCAACAGCAATTCCATATTCTTCTAGGATTAACTGTACAATCAGGTTGTTTGTAACAGTTAATCTAGTAAATATGCATACATAGTTGTTGAAGAAATTATTGTGAATTACTGTAATTTTGTACTAGAATAAAAATTTAAATATTTCAATACTTTATGGTTAATGTATTAATAACAGCTGGACCAACACAAGAAGCAATCGATCCTATCAGATATATCTCTAATAATGCATCTGGAAAACAAGGGTACGCAATAGCAGAATATATGAATAAAATTGGTTGGAAAGTAAACCTAGTATCTGGGCCAGTTACAATTCATAATCATAATATACAAAATATATTACATGTAAAAAACTGCAATGAAATGCTACAAACCTGCATAGAGTTACTGCCAGTAGATATTGCAATTTTCACTGCAGCAGTTACTGATTGGTGCCCTACATATTCTGTCAGAAAAATAAAAAAACATGAAATTACAAATATTAAAGTTACTAACAACCCAGATATTATTCATTGTATAAGTACTCATGAAAAGAGGCCAAAACTAGTCATTGGATTCTCATTAGAGTCAGAAAATGTCATAGAAAATGCAAAAATTAAACTTAAAAGAAAACAATGCGATTGGATTATCAGCAATACAACAACCATTAACAATGAACACGTTATGGGAAATGACTATAATAAAATTACTATCATTACTAAAGATCATTATAAAGAATTCCCTATAATGTCTAAAAAAGAAATAGGTCAATTAATTACAGAAGAAATTATAAATTTTTTAGCTAAGATAAATAATACTAAATCATAATCTAGCAATTCAAAAAAATTTCAAATTACAACTAGTAAATACAAAAAGGATTTATTAAAACTCAAAGCTTTAAAAAAATATCAACATTGCATTATAACTATAAAATAACATAAAAGAATGTATATATGATTTTTAATACTATACATGTTATACATAAATATTGACTATAAAACAATTTACAGATAGTGTTATAATAGATGTATTTATATCAGTTACTCATTTATTCATACTTTCTTAGGCATTTGAAAAATGTATAAACAATCTTGGGAATTGTTAGGCAATGGGCAACATGCAGATTTAACCGTTGCATATATTAATGCAAGAATCATTGACCCAGAATCTAAGTTAGATATCAGAGGTTCGCTACTTACCAAAGGAGATAAGATTATTGATTTTGGACCTGATCTATTTGCTAATGGTATACCAAGTACTATAGATGAGGTCATAGATTGCAATAATAACATACTGTTACCAGGTTTAATTGATATTCATGTGCATTTCCGAGAACCAGGCCAAGAGCATAAAGAAACCATCAATACAGGAAGCAAATCTGCTGCAGCTGGAGGTATAACAACTGTAGTTTGCCAACCCAATACTATCCCTACTATCAGTAGTGTAATCACTGCAAAATACATTAAAATGAGAGCTCTAGAAAGTGCTTATGTCAACATAGAGTTTTATGCTTCTATAACAAAATCAGATAATTCATTATCCGATATGGCACTGTTAAAAGAAGTAGGAGCAGTTGGTTTTACTGATGATGGCATGCCAGTAATGAACGCTTTAACAATGAGACAAGCACTAAGTTACTCAAGTATGTTGGATACCGTTATAGCACAACACGCAGAAGACCTAAACATATCTAATAACGGATGTATCAATGAAGGAATAATATCATATGAATTAGGATTAAAAGGTATACCTGATATTTCAGAATCTATAATAGTAAATCGTGATATTGCTTTAATGAAAAATATCAAAAATGTACATTATCACATTTTACATGTCTCATCCCAAGAGTCTTTACACATAATAAAACAAGCAAAAAGTCAAGGACTAAAAGTTACTTGTGAAGTAACTCCTCATCATTTCACTTTAACTGAAAGAGACATAATGACACATGGTAGTCTTGCAAAAATGAATCCTCCTTTGCGAACTGAAAATGATCGCCTTAGTATGATAGAAGGATTAAAAAGTGGCATAATAGATTGTATAGCAACAGATCATGCTCCTCATGATATCAATGCTAAGGAATTACCATTAGATACAGCTGCTTTTGGAATAGTTGGATTAGAAACAATGCTTCCAATTTCTTTAGAATTATATCATAATGGTACCATGCCTTTAATAGATCTACTAGCAACATTAACATACAAGCCAGCTGATATTATAAAGGTACCAAGAGGGCGTATAAAAAAAGACTATGTTGCAGATCTCATCATATTGGATTTAGATCATGAATGGGTAGTTGACATATCAAAATTTGCAAGTAAATCAAAAAATTCCCCCTTTCACAACCGTAAAGTAAAAGGTAAAGTTTTAAGGACTATAGTATCTGGCAAAACTACTTACAAAGCAGAAATCATAATCTAAAATACTTCTTACTCAGGTATTTATTATTCTTATTAAACTAATATGATTATCAACTTACACAAGTGATAAGTTTTCATAAATCATAAGGATTTTCAAGTTAATTTGTAATATTAAAGCATTTATAAGTAAAAATTAGTACTACCCTTTTCATTACTTTTTACGTTAAAAAAATTATACTAGCTTACATAAAGTAACAAATTTTCACAGAATTCCATATAGTACTAATAAAAACTCTCACCAAGCAAATTCACAACATAAATACTCATTAATAAACACTATCACCACTTATTCAATCATTCCCCATATTAAACATGATCATCAACTTATACAGAGTTATAAATTTTTATATAATACTTTCAATACAAAAGGCCCATCACACCCAACGTAACTACACCAATATGAAAATATTTTTCAGCATTTACCAACTCCAAATTTACATTGATTGCATTAAAAATGCTGCTATTACAAGATAGAAGAGTATATGCCACTTAATTTCAACATATTACAGTGTTCTTTCAATTAAAATTAGAAAAAATTTCATTAAACTTTTCTTGTAGTACAATATCAAATTCTTCATAAGAGATATTAATTCCCAACTTCCTAAGAGAAGTAATACCATAATCTTTAATACCACATGGTACTATGCCTGAATAATGAGAAAGATTTGTATCAATATTTATAGATACTCCATGATAAGTTACCCACTTCCTTATCCTAATTCCAAATGCAGCAATTTTTTTTTCAGTACCACCATGAGTTACCCATACACCTATCAAGTCAGGATTAAAATACGACTTGACTGAAAAATGACTTAAAGTTTCAACAATCCAATTGCCTAAAGTCTCAACATATAATCTAATATTACACTTGTTTCTGGTTTTCAGATTCAACATAACATAAGCAATCCTTTGCCCAGGGCCATGATAAGTATATTTACCACCTCTATTTGTAGCATATACAGGAAATAAATTATCAACTAGTAAATCTTCAACTTTAGCTCCAGTACCAGCAGTATACAACGGAGGATGTTCAAGCAACCAAACTAATTCCTTTTGCACTCCATTATAAATATCCTCTATCCTTTGTTGCATAAAGCATATTGCCTCTTGATAATCTATTTGTAGAGACTCTATTTTCCACTCTATTAAATCATATGACATAGACTTAATCACACATCAAAAAAATCATCATAACACTATACACTCAATAATAGACCAAAACTATTATATAACTTCGACAAAAATGCAGATGTAGTAAGCTAAATCAATTAAAAATTTTCTATTAAAATTCAGAACTAACAAAAATAAAAATTCTTACTAAATTTCAGATAACTTAAAAGTATTACCACACGTATATATAATTTACAAGCTTACTAGAATACATAAAAACAAATTTTTTACTCAGATTTTACGTAACATATAAAAGAATTAAATAGTTTCATCATAAAACATATGCAACAATTCCGCTGATGTGGCTAAATTTTCATTAAGTTGAAGCTGATTCAATGCAATCAACTTTACAGCTTTAGGATAACAAATATGTTCCATTTTTAATATCCTCTCGGAAAGATCTGTAAGATTATCCGATGAAAAAACAGGAACTGCTGCTTGTACGATAATGGGACCACCATCAACTTCTGGATATACATAATGCACAGTACATCCTGCAATTTTAACTCCAGCTTTCAATGCTTGAGACTGTGCATTCAATCCTTTAAAAGACGGTAAAAGAGAAGGATGTATATTAATAATTTTATGAAACCACTTATTAATAAAGCCCTCAGGTACAATACTCATAAACCCTGCAAGGCATATTAAATCTACTTGATGTTGTCTAAGTATACTATCAATAGAATCAAAATCCAATGGACGACCTTGTACTACAAAAGTCTTAATATTTTGTTTTTGTGCAATCAATAAACCATTTGCTTTAGGGTTATTAGAAATCACACAGGATACTTCTGCAGGGAAATCATCCTGTGCACAAGCATTAATTAATGCTTGCATATTAGAACCCCTTCCTGAAATTAAAATACCTAACTTAAGCGGCGTCATATAACTAAGTTACCCATAATATTAACCATGTACAAAGAGCATCGTAAAATAAATCATATTATATCCCAAATTGACTAGTACTCCAGAATCTTTATAAAATCATAACTATATAAATTTGTTAACAAAACACTATTACAATAGTTTAATTAGCCTCATAGTATTTTAAAATCAACCTATTCAGTAACCTTACACCAAACCCAGTTGCACCTTTAGGGCATATTTCATTACCTTCATTATCCCACGCCATTCCAGCAATATCCAGATGCACCCAAGGAGTCTTATTTACAAATCTCTGTAAAAATTGTGCAGCAGTAATGCTATCTGCACCATACCCTTTTGTTGAAATATTTTGCACATCAGCAATCGAAGAATCTATAAGTTTATCATATGCATCATCTAAAGGTAATCTCCACAATTTCTCACCGGACTCATTACCAGCAACAATTAATTGATTGGCAATTGCATCATCGTTTGAAAAAATCCCACCATATTGATTATTTCCTAGTGCTACAACCACTGCACCAGTTAATGTTGCTAAATCTATCATTAATTTTGGAGAAAACATTTTCTGAGTATACCATAAAGCATCAGCCAAAACTAGTCTACCTTCTGCATCAGTATTCAATACTTCAATAGTTTGCCCAGACATTGAAGTTACAACATCACTTGGTCTTTGCGCATTTCCTCCTACAGCATTTTCAACTAACCCTACTACACCTACAGCATTAACTTTTGCTTTTCTTGCTGCAAGAGTCCGCATAATACCTACAACAGACGCAGAACCAGCCATATCATATTTCATATCCCACATACCCCTAGAAGGTTTTAAAGATATTCCACCAGTATCAAACGTCACTCCTTTTCCAACAAATGCTATCGGACTGTCTGTTTCTTTTCCTCCATTCCACCTCATAACCACAAGCCTAGATTTCTTAGCACTACCTTGTCCTACACCTAGAAGTGCCATCATCTGATTTGCTTTCATATAATCTTCATCAAATATTTCAACTTTAACATCTACTTTACTTAATTCCTCATATATCATCTGAGCATAAATTTCTGGATAAAGAATATTAGGAGGTTCTGAAACAAAAGAACGAGCTAAAAATACTGACTCACCTTCGGCTTTTAAATTATCAAACAAAACAGCTGTTTTTTGAGGATTAGTTTTTGAAAAGAACTCTAACTTACGCACATAAGTTGCATTTTCATCTTTTTTCTGAACAAAATATTTATCAAACTTAAAACTGCGTAAAAATGCCCCATAGGCAACATTAGCCATAATATCACTATCATTACTACTTATAATTGAGGCCTCTGATATTTTCATCCTATTAAGTTCAGAATATATAACACCACCAATCCTTAAAGATTTGTTTTCATCAAACTCTTCAGGTTTACCCAACCCTACTACTATTACTATAGGATACCCTGCATCTAATCCAGTAATTGGCAATACTTCTGCAAACTTACCATCAAAAGACTTGTAACCTTCTACCACCTTCATAATTTGCTCACTACGCTCAGCTAAGGCACTATAGTCTTCCAAGTGATTACTACCTTCAAAGATACCCACAACTATTGCTGTTGTCTTTAAAAACAAAGATACCCCTGGCATTAAACTTGAAAACGATATATCTATCATATGGTTATCCTAAATTGGCATTTACATGTAATTTTTACTTTAACTCTTTTTAGAAACTTTTCAAGTAAAATTAAGTGAATAATAATTAATTATTTAATAAAATTTTATAGAATTAAATATTGTATTTATCATGAAAACCATATATTTTTACAATATGACTCATACAGAATAGAAATATGACCTATACAAATTCAAAAAAATTATAAATATATCTTTAAATAGACTACAATCTAGTTTACAAATAGTCACACAAAAAAGTTTTTTTAGGAATTACAATATTTAGTATTTATAATATGCTATAACAAGAAACTATTATGGGTAATATGATCTCTACGTAAGATTAAGTTAAATCATAATAAAAAGTTATCTTGTTTATGACTTAAAGATTTAAATTATGGTAATAAGATGAACTACTTAGCAAAATCATTGTTATGCTTACTCATAAGTATAACATGTACATACGATGCATTGGCAATTGATCCAATTCTCGTTCACTGCCAAAAAACTCCTGAAATCTTTGACCTTAACAATAAACCAAGTAAGTTTTCTTTATCAAACAATTTACGACGCAAGATGAGCAGCCCATTAGCAGCTGATGGAGAACTGATATATATTGTCGGCAAAGTCACTAACACAAATTGTATACCTATAGCAAATGCTAACGTCTTTATCTGGCACACCAATGCACATGGAATATATCAAGACAGCCAAGACGATAAACACAAATCAGAACTTATTCTAGAAGAATTAGATATGTATGATTATCAGTTCATTGGTTCAGGAAAATCAGTAACTGACAATTTAGGAAATTATAGTTTTATAACCATTATCCCTGGTATTAACAAGAAAAACAAAGTTCCTCGTATACATTTTTTGTTACAACATTCAGAATTTTCTGAATTTAATACAACAATGTTTTTCCCAGAATATGACAATTCAATTGATAATCAATTTCAAAACATAGACTTCAATTTACAAGACTTACTAGTAGCACGATACACCAAAAATACACTTGGGATAAAAACTTATTACTTTAACATTACAATTGAGGATAAAAATCCGTATAAGTCTTATAAATAATCACAAAAGTTGTTATCCGTATGTCTTAATAATAACTATTATGCACTACTACAAAGGTCAATAAGCATTTCACTATTGTACAAATGAAACTCAATATACTTTCAGCAAATTCCATATGATAATATTATTATTAATCTATAACTTATTAATAATTAAATCGTCATTCAACAAAACTACTTCTAGCTTATCTCCCTTACTAACTTGATTTGCAAGTATTAACTTTGCTAAACTATTTTGTATTTTTTGTTGTATTAATCTTTTCAAAGGTCTTGCCCCATATAACGAATCATAGCCATTATTCATCAACCAAGATTTTGCCTCCGAAGATAAACTAATCTCTAACTCTTTTTGAGCAACAATTTTCTGTAACAGAGAAAATTGTACATCTATAATTTTCTCTATATGTTCCTTAGTTAATCTATGAAATACAATAATTTCATCTAATCTGTTTAAAAATTCTGGCCGAAAATGATGTTGTAACACACTAGTTATAGATTTTTTTACTGACTCTCCATCAACATCTTCCTTATTATTAATCAGTATTTCTTGTCCTAAGTTTGATGTTAAAACCAGTATTGTATTACGAAAATCAACCAATTTACCATGGTTATCAGTTAACCGTCCCTCATCTAATACTTGCAATAAAATATTAAAAATATCTCCATGTGCTTTCTCTATTTCATCAAAAAGTATAACTTGATAAGGTCTCCTCCTCACAGATTCAGTCAACATACCACCTTGATCATATCCTACATATCCTGGAGGAGCACCTATTAACCGAGATACAGCATGCTTTTCCATAAACTCAGACATATCAAACCTCAATAAAGCAGATTTATCACAAAATAAAAATTCAGCTAATGTTTTTACTAATTCTGTTTTTCCTACTCCAGTAGGTCCAAGGAATAAAAAAGATCCTAATGGTTTATTGGCATCTTGTACTCCTGCACGCGATCTTCTAACAGCATCACTTACTGCTTTAATAGCACTTTCTTGACCAATGACTGTTTTCCCTATCTCTTCTTCCATACGCAGCAATTTTTCTTTTTCACTGCTCATCATGTTTTCAATAGGAATACCTGTCCACCGTGATACAATACTTGCTATATCACTTTCAGTCACTTCCCTTTTCAACATGTTACTACTAGGTTTTTCACATTTTTTTAACTCTTTTTCAAGTTCTGGGATAATTCCATACATCAATTCGCCAGCTTTTGCCAAATTACCAGACCTTTGAGCTTTTTCTAAATCATTTCTTGCATTATCTAACTTTTCCACACATTCTTGCATTTTTAATATCTTCATTTTCTCAGCCTGCCACTTACTATTTAATTCTGTTGCTTGAATACTTAATTTATTCAATTCTTCACTTAATTGGGCTAAACGCTGTTTTGAAGATTCAGTATTTTCTTTTTCTAAAACTCCAGCCTCAATCTTCAATTGAATAATTTTTCTATCTAATTCGTCAATTACCTCAGGTTTACTATCAATCTCTATTCTTACACGACTTGCTGCTTCATCAATTAGATCTATAGCTTTATCTGGTAAAAACCTATCTGTAATATAACGATTTGACAAAGTTGAAGCAGCAATAATCGCACTATCCATAATCCTAATACCATGGTGTACTTCATATTTTTCTTTCAATCCACGCAAAATAGAGATAGTATCATTAACAGTAGATTCAGAAACAAACACAGGTTGAAACCTTCTAGCCAATGCAGCATCTTTTTCTATGTGTTGCCTATATTCATCCAATGTTGTTGCTCCTATACAATGTATTTCACCCCTTGCTAAAGCAGGTTTTAACAAGTTCGATGCATCCATTGCACCATCTGTAGCACCAGCTCCAACTAATGTGTGTAATTCATCAATAAACAATATAACCGCACCATTTGACGCCACTATTTCATTAATTACATATTTTAATCTTTCCTCAAATTCCCCTCTATATTTTGTTCCAGCAACAAGCATTCCAAGATCCAGTGCCATTATTTTTGCATTTCTTAGTCCAACAGGAACATCACCTACCACAATACGCTGTGCCAATCCTTCAATAATTGCTGTCTTACCAACTCCAGGTTCTCCAATTAATACAGGATTATTCTTTGTTCTGCGTGATAAAACTTGCATTGTACGTCTAATCTCTTCATCTCTTCCAATAACTGGATCAAGTTTCCCAGCCATGGCAGATTCTGTAATATCTTTAGCATATTTTTTCAGAGCATTAAATTTATGTTCAGCATTAATAGTATCAGCCTTAGATCCATTACGCATATTAAGTATTAGTGATTCTAACTTAACAGGAGTTACTCCATGTGCAAGTAGTATCTTGTAAACACTAGTGTCTTTAACAACTGCAAGAGCTTGTAATAATCTCTCCACAGTTACATAAGTATCCTGATTCCTTTTTGCTAAACTAATAGCTTCTTCTAAAACCTGAGCCATTTCTTTTGATAAATGTATATGACCACTACCACTTCCACTTACAACAGGTAATTTACTTAAGGAGAGTTTTATATCACTGTATATCTTATCAATATCACATCCACATGAAGTCAGCAACAGCTCAATAAGCTCATCTTTAGTATCTAACATTACTTTAAGTAAATGCTCTGGTATCAAAGATTGATGCCCTGATGCAATTGCTGTAGTTTGCGCCTGCATTATTAAATTCTTTGACATATCAGTAAATTGATTGAGATCCATAACTAGCCTCACCTAAATGATCTAACTTACATATAAACATTATTTATAAAAATTAAAGGTGTTTTTATAATTTTATTACTAAGATATTTTTTTATTAATAACTATATGCCAATACAGATAGTATAAGTATCTTATAATAAATCCATCATCTTAATGTAAGTAATACATATAACTAATAACAATAATATATTAACATTTTTATAGAATATCTATCATAATCAAACATTAACTAAATTCTCTACTAGCAGTAAATTGAATATCTACAATTTACACGTTCTACTGTTTTGCTTGCCAACTTAATTGATACTGCTTATCATCTGAATATCAAAAGATGATAGGGTACTGTATGGAAAAACAATTAGCAGGTAAAGTAGCAATAATTACAGGTGCTTCTGGAAGCATAGGTTCAGCTGTTGCAAAAAGATTTGCTAAAGAAGGAGCTTGCCTTATCTTAGTAGCTAAGAATATTAATAAATTAAATGCTGTATATGACTCTATAAAAGAGTTAGGAGGTGATGCAATGTTAGCAGCAGTTGATCTTCAGGATTTCGATACAATAAAAAATTTTGCAATGTCTATAGGCAATAAGTTTAAAAATATAGATATATTAATATTAAACGCAGCAGTGGTAGGAGATCTTAGCCCTACACAAGATTATGAATATGATACATGGAAAAGGATAATGGATATAAATTTTATAGCTAACTGGCATTTAATAAAATACTTTGATCCATTACTTAAACTTTCCCCAGCTGGTAGGGTAATTGCTGTTACTTCTGAGGTCACACAATCACCATCTAGATATCCATATTGGAGCACATATGCATCAAGCAAAGCTGCTTTAGAAACAATGCTAAGAATATATGCTACAGAAACAAAGCATAGCAAATTATGTGTTAACATGGTATATCCATCACTAATGGACAATGATATATACGCTCAAGCACTACCAATAAAAGAAACTGCACAATCAGTCCTTCCAGAAAATTTTACTGACAAATTCATTGAACTATCATCTAATCAATGCAATGTTACAGGACAGATTTATAAAATAGGATCAGAAGATGAATGCTAGCTCTTTTTCCTAGCAAAATTAGCATTCTGTACAATACAATCAAGCATATATATAACAATCTTATTTTACAATATAGAATAGATTAAAGATAATATTAATTCTGGTTCGCTTTAGTAAATTAACCCTACTATACTTTATTTCATAACAATCAAGACAGATTTTCAACATGTCAATCAATCTCTTATTAAATAAGTTCTTATGCTAAACTAAGGTAAACGATCATATTTTTCTTTTACAGGAACAGAAACAGACTGTTACCATATATTTTGTATAACTATGCTAATCACTTATATTACACATAGTACAAATCTGAAAAGCTTATAATAATATCACACTATACTTTTACCGAATAATGTTTATTAACTAACATATAATCAAAAAGCAAGCCACTACCACAGATTAGGCGCAAGCAAAATGTTTATACTTTATGCAACGCTAAATAGAGAACAAATACAATTATAGAACAATAAGTTTAACGACATTATAAAAATAAAGAATAGCCAAAACATTTTACATATTTGACACAACATATAATAAACTATAGCAGTCTTTTTGTTATTACATAGGCAATATATTTGAAAAACATAAACTAAAAGAAGGGGGCAAAGTCTTAAAAGACTTTACCCCATTAGTCAATATAGAAGATTATCTATTAATTAGAATCCTCCCATACCTCCCATGCCTCCCATGCCTCCAGCACCAGCATTAGCATCATCTTTAGATGGTACATCTACTACAATAGCATTTAGAGTCATAAATACTGCTGCAAGAGATACAGCAAAATCAAATGCTATACGCACTACCTTCAGTGGATCAATAACCCCAGAAGTAAAAGCATTTGCAAAATTCATTGTATCAACATTAAAAATAAGCTCTTTATCATTTTGTTTTAACAAATGAGCAATAACACATGGAGCATTTTCTGATCCAGAGTTTTTAATGATACGTTTAATAGGAGCTTGTAAAGCGCGTTTTACAATATTAATACCTAATTGTTCATCATCATTTTTACTCTTCAAGTTTTCAAGAACTGATAATGTATATAATAATGCAGCACCACCTCCTGGTACAACACCTTCTTCAACAGCAGCTCTAGTTGCGTGTAAAGCATCTTCAACACGGTCTTTACGTTCTTTAACTTCAACTTCACTAGACCCACCAACTTTCAATACAGCAACACCACCTGATAGCTTAGCTAAACGCTCTCTTAATTTTTCTTTGTCATAATCTGATGTAGAAGCTTCAATTTGCATTTTAATTTGATTAATTCTACTTTGTACATTAGCAGAACTATTATCTACACTACCGATAATAGTAGTAGTATCTTTTGTAATACGTATATTTTTAGCAGTACCTAATTCAGCTAAAGTTAGATCTTCCATTTTTATTGCAAGATCATCACTTATTACATGTTTAGCTCCAGTTAAAATAGCAATATCACCTAACATATCTTTTCTTCTATCACCAAACCCTGGCGCTTTAACTGCTGCTACATGTAACCCACCGCGCAATTTATTTAAAACGAGAGTGCTAAGTGCTTCACCTTCCACATCTTCTGCAATAATTAAAAGAGGTCTTCCTGATCTAGCCACATTTTCCAAAATTGGTAATATAGGTTGTATGATATTAAGTTTTTTCTCTGTTAGTAAGATATAAGGATTTTCAAATTCCACTAACATCTTTTCTGAATTAGTTACAAAATAAGGAGAAAGGTATCCACGATCAAACTGCATACCATCAGTTTTTTCAACATCTAATTCTTTAAAGCCTTTACTTTCTTCAACTGTAATAACCCCATCTTTACCAACTTCTTGAACACATTGTGCAATCTTACTACCTATATTCTTATCTCCATTAGCTGAAATAGTAGCAACTTGTGCAATTTCTTCTTCAGACAACACTTCACGCTTCATAGACATTAATGCTTCCAAAACAGCCTCTTTAGCTTTTAGTACACCTTCTTTAATACACACAATATCTGCTCCAGCAGCTTTAGCTTTAGATACTTCTTCTATAACTTTTGCAGTTAAAATAGAACATGTAGTTGTTCCATCACCAACTTTATCATTACATTGAGAAGCACTCTGAGTAATTATATTAGCAATAGCAAGAGCCAATGGATCCTCTGGCTTTATACTCTTAATAACTTTATATCCATCTTTTGTAACTTCTGGAGCTCCATAAGATTTACCAATAGCTACAGTAAGTCCCTTAGGCCCAGCCGTACATCCTACAGCATCTTCTAAAATACGAACAACTTCTCTAATTGATTTATCAAGTTGTTCACCAGTCACAACTACATTTGCCATGTTATTTAATCTCCGTTTAATAAAAAATTAATTAAAACTACTTATACTTAGGCTATTACAAAAAAACACATGTATAGCATATTTAAACTCAATGTAATGACTATGCTTCTTTTGCAATGATATCACTTTCTTTCATAACTATGTATTTTTTATCGTGGAATTCAATTTCATTACCAGCCCACTGACGATAAAAAACTACATCTCCTACTTTAATAGTCATAGGAAGAATATTGCCACTATGATTGTATACACCTGGCCCAACAGCCACAACTTTACCTTGAGTAGGTTTTTTCTTAGCTGAATCAGGAAGCTGTATAGGAGAACTACTATTACACTCCTCCAAAGCCTCAATCAACACATTATCATGTAACATATTTAGATTCATACACTACCTCTATAAAAAAATAAATTATCAGTAGCATCAGATACTACTAGCTAAGATCATATATAATATCAAGAAATCTAATTTCAAGTATCAATCAATAAATTTTATAATACATATTGCACAAATGTTTACAAGGTTAGAACTTTATAGGACCCAGTAGAAATATTATATTACTCTGTAACAGTTTACATAACACATAAAAAATCAATTGACTTGATACTGAAAACATCGTTGATATTTAAGTAGTTAATTTTTTAAGTAAGTTAATGAATATCAAAGATGAACGCCAAAAACAACAAATTGGACATAGAAAAAGGCTAAGACAAAAATTACTATCTAAAGGAAACAAAGGGTTACTAGATTATGAAATTTTAGAATTAATTCTATGTTCTGCACATCCAAGAAAAGATGTAAAACCTATTGCTAAAAAGCTAATTGAACATTTTGGAACTTTTGCAAAAGTTTTTTTTGCTGATTACAGTCAACTCAAGCAAATATCCGGTATAGGAGAAGTTGCAATATCAGCAATTTTTTGTATTAGAGAAGCATTAAACAGAATTCTACGTGAAAATATTGATAAAGGCACAATTATTAATCAATGGCAAAAGTTAATAGAATATCTTAGGATAAAGATAGGTAATGGCAGTGTAGAAAACTTTCATATATTATATTTAAATACAAAATACAAACTCCTTGCAGATGAAACTCAAGATGTAGGCACTGTAAACCAAACTCCTCTATATGTAAGAGAAATAATAAAAAAATCTCTATTTTTAGAAGCTACATCCATTATTATTGCCCACAACCATCCCAGTGGAGATGCTAAGCCTTCTAAAGCAGATATTGAAATTACTAATCAACTTGCCAGAGCATGCAGTGATGTCGGAATAACACTAATAGATCATGTCATAGTTACATCTAATGCCCACTACAGCTTTAAAACCCATAACCTATTATAATAATTACATATCGTACAATAACAATTCACCATCACTACATTCCTTACACAATATTTCTTACACAATCCTGATCTCAAAATACAATAAATTTTGACTACATTCTACAATGTTCCCAATAAAAACATTGAAATTCTAAATAGCACATTCATAAATCAAAAATAGTTAACTAAAATCAACAAATATATCACTGCTTGTAGCTTATACATATTTCTCGATCCCACAAAAGTTTATATAAGCCTATACTGTATATGCAGTAATACCAAAAAAACATAAAAATGATAAACCTGATAAAAATCAACAACATTAAAACTTACAAAATACTTTTTAGATCATTTGCAAAAATATTTCACAGCATTACAAAAAATCTTCATTCCATCTCCATAAGTAGGATAAGCAATATTAGATCTTAAGCACTTATCGATCCCACAAAAGTTTATATAAGTTTATATTTTATATGCAGTAATACCAAAAACATAAAAGTAATAAAATGATAAACCTGATAAAACTCAACAACATTAAAACTTACAAAATACCTTTTAGATCATTTGCAAAAATATTTCACAGCATTACAAAAAATCTTCATTCCATCTCCATAAGTAGGATAAGCAATATTAGATCTTAAACATTGTTCTTTTATCTGTGTCCAGTTATCCTGCTGTGTGAAAAACATTGCTCTCTCTGGATGTGGCATCATAACCAATACTTTACCACTATTGTCAGACAGTGCAGCAATATCGGCAACTGACCCATTAGGATTACAAGGAAATTCTTGATTCGCATAATTACCTTCATTGTTAATATACCTGAACGCAATATTCTTCTCAATAGAAGAAATGACAGAGACATTTTCTACAAAAAACCTTCCCTCTCCATGCGCAACTGGAATATATAATTCATTTAATCCTTTTAACCATGGTGAATTATTTGATAAATTCACTTTCACTTTCACCCATCTACACTGATATTGTCGAACAGAATTATTTAAAAGTGTTATACACGCAAAATCTGATATTAATCTCATCAGTATCTGACATCCATTACATATACCAATTACTAATTTATCACCAGCCAAAAACTCTGATATTTCTTCTCTTAAGTTATGAAAAATTCTCAATGCGAAAGCATTTCCAGCACCAGTATCATCTCCATAGGAAAAACCTCCAGGAATTGCAAGTACATTATAATCTCGCAACAAATTAGGACATGATATTACTTCATTAATATGCACTATTTTTCCCTGCACATCACATGACAATAACTCTCCTGCCTTAACAAAAGCAAACAGGGTTTCTTCTTCACAATTTAAACCATATCCAGATAATACAATGACCTTCATTTTTTTCATCAAAATATATAAACTATTAGCTTAACACAAAAAGTAAACACTTAAACTCCATTTATTGAAAATCATGTAAACAAGTCCTCAACTTTTAGATATAACATCTACTAACTACATCTAAAAAAATTCATTTAAATTCTATGTAACAAATAACCTTATTAATCTACAACAACATATCTAATAAACTTACATAAACAAACACATAATTAACTATATATTCTTCAACCCAAAAAAACACTTAATATACTGAATACAAGCTAACAAAACCACTAAACAATGTTTATATCTAATCAGCAATATCACTATTATAAAAAATTCTTTTCTGAGAATATGTTTAGATATTAAGCTAAAAATACTATTTGCAATCAATTTAAAAAAATACAATAAATTATTTAATATCTTTAAGTAACTTATGATATAAAAACTTTATATTAGAATGCAACTTTATTGACAATTTTAATAAAATTACTACCATTATCTTAGTATTCAACATATTATACTGCTTATATGGATCATTATGATGTAGTAGTTATAGGAGGAGGCCACGCAGGGTGTGAAGCAGCTGCTGCTGCAGCACGTATCGGTGCAAAAACCCTGTTGATTACACATTCTACATCAACAATTGGAGAAATGTCTTGCAATCCAGCCATTGGAGGAATTGCAAAAGGTACTGTAGTCAGAGAAGTTGACGCTCTGGATGGCTTAATGGGAAAAGTCATAGATAAAGCTAGCATTAATTCTAGTATATTAAACAGGAGCAAAGGGCCAGCAGTATGGGGACCAAGAGCACAAGCAGATAGAAAAATATATAAAAACACTATGCAGGATATCATACTAAACTATCCAAATTTAACAGTGTTAGAAGCATCAGTAGAAGACTTTACTATAACAGAAAAAGATGAAAAATTCACCGTCGAAACTGTAATTACATCTGATCAGCAAGTAATATACACAAAAAAATTAATACTAACCACTGGTACATTTTTACAAGGAACCATACACATAGGAAGTTATAATACTCCAGCAGGTAGATTTGGTGAACAACCTTCCATTGGTTTAGCAAAAACGTTAGAAAAATATAATTTTAAGTTAGGTCGCTTACGTACTGGCACTCCACCAAGACTTGACATAAACAGTATAAATTTTTCAGGATTACAAGAACAAAAAGGTGATTCTGAACCATCACCTTTTTCATATATGTCACAATCAATAGATTTACCACAAATTTCATGCTATTTAACTGCAACTAATACTAGAACCCATGAGGTAATAAAAAATAATTTACACAGAGCAGCAGCAAGTAATTCACTAAAAGATATAAAGGCTCCTAGATATTGCCCTTCAATAGAAGAAAAAGTAAGAAGATTTTCAGAACGTAATAGTCATCAGGTATTTTTAGAGCCAGAAGGCTTAGATTCTAACATTATCTATCCTAATGGAATTACCACTTCATCTCCACTCGATGTACAATATGAAATGTTGAAGACCATACCAGGACTAGAAAAAGTCAACATAATCAGAAGTGGTTACAGTGTTGAATACAATTTTATTGATCCAAGAGAACTATATCATACTCTTGAAACAAAAAAAATAAGTGGTCTATACTTTGCAGGACAAATAAATGGTACCACTGGGTATGAAGAAGCAGCAGGGCAAGGGATCATTGCTGGAATCAATGCAGCATTATCTCTCAACTCAAAGTATGAACCTTTCATACTAAAAAGAAGTGATGCATATATTGGTGTGATGATAGATGATTTAGTTACCTTAGGAACATCTGAGCCGTACAGACTTTTCACATCTAGAGCAGAATATAGGTTAAGGTTACGTTCCGACAATGCTGATTTACGTTTAACAGAACTGGGATATCAAATATCAGTTGTATCATCCAAAAGATATACCATTTTAAAGAACAAAAAACAGGAAATAATAACTTTAACAAATATTTTAAAAAATATCATAACAACCCCTACACAACTTGCTAGGCATAATATACCTATATCTCAAGATGGGGTAAGGAGGAGTATTTTCGACCTTCTAGGTCACCCAAATATAAATATGGAAATCGTATCAAGAATATGCAACACAGTAAAAGAATTTAACAAAAATGTTGCAGAACAAGTGGCAATAGAAGCAAAATATGCACCTTATTTTGACAGACAAGATGCAGATATTAAGGCTTTTCTAGAAGAAGAAAATACACATATTCCACACAATATAGAATTTTCACAAATCCATGGCCTATCAAAAGAAATTCAAGAAAAACTAGAGTATATCAAGCCACTTTCCATTGGCTCTGCAAGACGTATACCTGGAATAACACCAGCAGCAATTACTAATATTTTGATCTATTTACGTTATTATAAAAGTAAAAAGACTTCATAAGCTTAACCAACAAACAAAACTAAGCTACATATCAACATGTATAAAAGCATTTTCACCACCAGTTGTTAGTTTATGAAATATGTTTCATACTCATGTATCAGATACAAAAAACCACTTCAGAAGGTTTTACCAATAAACAATACATTTTTTTATGATAAATATATTCTAGATAATTCCTCATTATAAAAGTAAAAAGACTTCATAAGCTTAACCAACAAACAAAACTAAGCACATATCAACATGTAAAAATATTTTCACCACCAGTTATTAGTTTATGAAATATGTTTCATACTCATGTATCAGATACCAAAAACCACTTCAGAAGGTTTTACCAATAAACAATACATTCTTTTATGATAAATATATCTAGATAATTCCTCATTATAAAAGTAAAAAGACTTCATAAGCTTAATCAACAAACAAAACTAAGCTACATATCAACATGTATAAAAGTATTTTCACCACCAGTTGTTAGTTTATGAAATATGTTTCATACCTATGTATCAGATATAAAAACCATTTCAGAAAATTTTACCAATAAACAATACTTTCTTTTATGATAAATATATTCTAGATAATTCCTTCTAATTACAGACTCAACAGCTTCACACTTTTTATAAAAAATTTTCAAATTACACTACAAAGCTCTATTATACATCTCCACAATATTTACATAAGATTGCAATAAGCATTAAAATAACCCACTATACCTCAGGAACAGTATTATTAACATACATAACACTAGCCGGTTTAATGATTATAGACTCTATAATAAAAGACCCTTGCGAATATCTAATACCTTTAACCAAAGCACTATCAGTAATACCAGTAGCTATAAAAATTGATTCAGATTTCACCATTTCTTCTATAGAGTAAATTTTATTTATATCTTTAATTCCAAATTGTTCTGCTCTTGCTCTTAAATACTCTGTATCAAAAATTAGTTTACCTTCCATGTATCCTCCCATCGATGACAAAGCAGCAGCTGCAAGTACACCCTCTGGAGCTCCTCCAGTTCCAACATATAAATCATGAGTTCCTTTCATCAGTGATACTACAGCCGAAACATCCCCATCATCTATAAGCTTTATACGAGCTCCACATTCTCTAATACTTTTAATTAATTCTAAATGTCTTTCTCTATATAAAACCATTACAATCAGTTCATTTACATTACACTTTCTGACCTCAGCTAAATTATACAAATTAGTTTTTATATCATATTTTAAAGAAACCACACCTTTAGGAACATTAGGACCTACAGCAATTTTTTTCATATAAACATCAGGAGCATTTAAAAATTCACCTTTTTTCGCTATTGCGAGAACAGACATAGCTCCATTTTTATAATGAGCACACATAGTAGTACCTTCAAGTGGATCAAGAGCAATGTCAACATCAATTCCTCCAATACCCACTTTTTCTCCAATATATAGCATAGGAGCATTATCTCTTTCCCCTTCTCCAATAACAACAGTCCCATTAATTTCTAATAAGTTTAATGACTTTCGCATAGCATGAACAGCAACACGATCTGCTTCTTTTTCATTACCCATACCAAGACATTTATAAGATGCTAAAGCTGCAGCTTCAGTAACTGATAATAATTTAAATATTAAACTTTGCATTATTAAAATCCATATTGTTATAATACAAACACATCATAATACTATAAATATATTTATAGCAAATTATCATACTACACTTACATTAATACATAACTATACAGACTACAACAATCAAGTAAGTGTTCCTTCAATCTACTTAATAAAAGCACATTCCAAAAGCATCAAAATGTTCTGACAAAATTATTTTCAGGAATTAATTACTAATAAAAATGAATTTTGCATTGCCAAATTCATATAACAGAATAATATATAAAATTAATAGTATAGAACAAGAATATCTAATATTCGTAGGTACATGTGACAATAAGAAAAACACTATTGATTGTCTTATTATGTTTTGGTTGTACACAAAAACCTGCCCCTTCTTTTTTACGAGGAGAAGAATTTCATGGTAAAAAAGAATTAGACGACATCAATGAATATCACCTTGTAAGACATGATGTTAAAAAGGACGAGAACATAGAATCACATACAATTCAAGATAATCATCAAGTAATGAAAGAAATAAAAACCATTGATAAAAAGTGCAATTTTATTATGCCCATAGAAGGTATCATAACATCTAAGTTCTCTATAAACAATCAAGATAGAAATTGTAAAGAGGGAATTAACATCAAATCTAATGGAGCACAACAGGTTAGAGCATCATCTTCTGGAAAAATACTATACGTAGGCAAAGGATCAAAATGGTATGGTAACATGATAATAATAGAGCATAACAAAAACACAATTACTACATATTCTTACCTAGATAGTATAGATGTAAAAATAGGTGATAAAGTAACACAAGGCCAAGCTATAGGATCTATCAAAAGTATAAATTCCCAAAAAAATAAATCATACTTATGTTTTGCTATGCGTAAACATGGACAAGCAGTCAACCCATTACTATACATCAATTGTAAGTAATCAAGAAGCTTGTAAGACATAAATAACTCTTCTTTGAGTAAAACATGTTCCATGTTTTCATACTTAAGCCAACATACACCAGCAATAATACTGTTATATCCGAAAAAATGTTTGTTTCCATTAAAACAGTATTTTTTATTCGCTAAACAATCTTATAGAAGACATAAAACTATCGGTCATTCCAAAACAAATATTATAAAATACCATATTATAATAGAGCAATATACACAGCTTATAATTAAATAAAAATTAGAATAAGTAAGAAAAAATAAAGACATTTACTGTAAGTTTTTTATGTTCATCACAAGATCAAGGTTATAGATGTCAGAATATGTATCAGAAAGAAGAGCAATAAAAATACTATTTGCATACTGGAATCAGTTACGTAATGATAGAATGTTTCCTAAGATAGAAGAAATTGAACAAGAAGAAATCAGGGAAATCTGGCCTAACTGCTTTATCATTGAAGTAAAAAATGATACAGATAACCAAAAATATAATTGCATATATATTGGAGAAAGAGCCATGGAACTGTATCAATCAAATATTAAAGTTTATGCTGAATCCCAAAACATTAAGCTCTTTTTTCCACAAGTCATAGAGAATCTATTTGATTATTTAGAATCAGTTGTAGAGAATCAAGAACCAATTATGGATGAATCAGAAACTGAAAGTGCTGATGGAAATTACATAAAGATAAGACAATGTTTATTACCTATTGGTGAAAACAACGAAGTAACTCACATAATAGGAGTAATAGGAGGAAGAATATATTAAAATATTCATCTTATAACAATCTATAGTCAGTGCTGCAGGTTATCAAAATATTTAAAAAATTAGTTGACTGTTTTACTAAAATTGCATAGCATTTCCTCACCTAGTGAGAGCAAAACATTTGTAAGTTTCATTTAGTTGTAGACAGGTAGTTTATGAGATTTTTTTTACATGATATCTCAAAGATGAGTGTATCGCTCTTTGGAATAGCTATAGGTACACTTGGTATTACTAACAGAGTAGTTAAAAAGTGTTTATCTGCATACTTAAGAAATAGTGGTTTTGTTACTCAAGATGAACTTGACACTTTAAGTAGCTCTGTAAGAGAAATAGCATCAAAACAAAACGAAATCGAAAAACAGTTATCACAAAAATGAATACATGTACTACAATAAGAAACAACTGGCAATTAGATGAAATATTAGAGCTTTTCAATACTCCATTTAATGACTTAATATTACGATCTCATTTAACACATAGACAGTTTTTTAATAACAATGAAATACAACTTGCTGCATTATTAAATATCAAAACTGGTGGATGTCCAGAAAACTGTAGATATTGTTCACAAAGTGCACATTATAAAACAGACCTACAAAAAGAAGCTCTACTTGATGTTGAAAACATAAAAAAAGCTATACAAACAGCCAAAAATAGCGGAGCAGACAGATTTTGTTTCGCAGCAGCATGGCGTCAATTAAGAGATAAAGATATAGAATATATTTGCAATATCATCAACCTAATAAAAAGTGAAAAACTAGAGAGCTGTGCTTCTTTAGGCATGATAACTTTGGACCAAGCAAAAAAATTAAAAAATGCAGGTTTAGATTTTTATAATCATAATATTGATACATCTCGTGATTTTTATTCCAATGTAACTACTACACGCAACTACGATGATAGGCTAGCTAGTTTAAATAACATATATGAAGCAGGAATTAATATATGTTCTGGTGGTATTCTAGGACTTGGTGAAAGTATTGAAGATAGAGCAAAGATGCTATTAACTTTAGCAAATTTAAAGGAACATCCGCGTTCTGTACCAATCAATAGGCTAGTTCCAATAAAAGGAACACCTTTTGAAAATAACATAAAAGTAGATAACATAGATTTTATCAAGACTATAGCTGTAACTCGCATTTTAATGCCAAAATCATATGTACGTCTTGCTGCAGGAAGAAAAGATATGTCAGAAGAAATGCAAGCACTATGCTTATTTGCAGGAGCAAACTCTATATTCTACGGAGAAAAGTTATTAACAACTCCTAATTCTAATTGTGATGATGATAAAAACCTATTATCCAAGCTTGGAATTAAAACAAAAGAACCTGTACTTCTCAATTCACAAAATTAACGCTTCTTACACAATTAAATACGTTTATCTGCAGCAGAAAAACCTAACATTTTGTCAAAAAATTATTTTTTAATTTTCTGCATTGATTGTAATCATAATAGGAAACTGTTATCCAAACTTTCAAACAAAGAGAACCATATTTTCAATCCATATAAATTAATTATTTACTTAATACAATTAGAAATTATAATGGCTTGTCAGGTAAAAAAGTAGTTGCTGTATTGTAAAGTACAGAGGAAAGTCCGGACTCCAAGGGAAAATGGTGACAGGTAATCCCTGTCGGAGGTGACTCTAGGTAAAGGGCTACAGAAAATAACCGCCTTGTTACAAGGTAAGGGTGAAAAGGCGTGGTAAGAGCACACCGTACTTATGGCAACATATAGTAGCTAAGTAACCACCACCAGGAGCAAGACTAAGAAGAGGTATTTGTGTTTTCCCTCACAATTACCCAGGTGAGTCGCGTGAGGTAGGTAGCGATATCTATCCCAGATGAATAACTACATAAACAGAATCCGGCTTATTTTTACCTGGCAAGCTGTTAAATATCTATCAGAAATATTGAAATTATCACTAATCATTATAATGATAAACATATTGCAAGCAAAACCTTAATGGTTCCCCCTATTCTATCCCTATAGATAGAAATAAATTATACAATAAGACCAGTCTATTACCTACTGCAATTATGAATAATTACCAGAAATATTAATAATATATTTGAAATTACACCTAATTATTATACAGTGTAAATATATTACTTAATTAAAAATTACTTATGATTATACGCATCGGCGTAGCAGATAAAGTACTACCAAAAAGCTACAAAAGTAATGATGTCACAGTTTATACAATTAATGTTCAACATAACTTAAGCACAGCAATTATAAAAAAAATAGGTTCTCTGCTAACTAATTCAATAACACAACAATTTTTTGCATTCACATATGATACTACAGAGCAAAATTACAAAGATGTTAGTACTAATACTAACTATAATCTACTCGATACCTTTAAAGCAGACTGGTCATTAGAAAAAGGGTTCTTACCTAGAGTTACTGATAATGTTGGCAATACTACAAAATGCATAATAAATGAAATGCTTGGATATAACACAGCAACAGATGTATTAACGTCCAAAGTAACATTCGGACAAGGACCAATACCACAAGAAGAAAATATTCTGCAGCTATTCAATCCGTTAATAGAATATTGTAAATTGTCCTTTGTAACAGGAAAAACATTCAAAGTAAAATTTTTTGGAAATAAACAGATATCAAACCTAAACAACATATATGCTGACTCTTCTACATGCAGTAGCATATTCATAATACCATATGTCAAGTATGAGGATCTTTTCCCACAAAACAAAAAACAAAACGTTACTGTTACTTCCATAGATCTAAATATTCAAGATCACGAATTAATTCAAATCAGCAAACATGGAATTAATGGTCGCGGAGCTTTAAACTTATCATTAGAGGCAATGAAAGCCATTCAAGCATACTTTAAAAAAATTCAACGCAATCCTAATGATATTGAACTTGAAACACTAGCACAAACTTGGTCAGAGCATTGCAAACATAACATCTTCTCCTCACCTATAGATGAAATTACAGATGGACTCTATAAACATTACATAAAACGTGCAACATATGAAATAAACTCAGAAATATGCGTATCCACATTTTCTGATAATGCAGGAGCAATAGTATTTGATGATAACTTCATTATCGCAGATAAAGTAGAAACACACAATAGTCCTTCAGCACTTGACCCTTTTGGAGGAGCAATTACTGGAATATTAGGAGTAAATAGAGATATAATTGGATTTGGAAAAGGAGCAAAACCGATATTAAATGCTTACTATTTCTGCTTCTCCGAATCAGACGAAGAATTATACAGAGACAAGTCCTGCACAACAAAAGTATTATCATCTAATACAATAATGGATGGAGTAATAAAAGGTGTAAATTATGGTGGAAACTGTTCTGGAATACCAACAAGTCTAGGGTCTGCATACTTTGATAATAGATTTCGCAGTAAACCACTGGTGTTTGTAGGATGTACTGGTATTATGCCACGTACAATTAATAAATCCTTATCACATGTAAAAAATCCCAATAACGGAGATTACATAGTAATAGCAGGAGGCAGAACTGGAAGAGATGGTATACATGGTGCTACTTTTTCATCTAACGCATTAACAGAACATAATAGCAGCAGTACAGTAGTACAAATAGGAGATCCTATTACTCAAAAAAAATTATCTGACGCAATAATAAAAGAAGCTAGAGATTTAGATTTATACAACGCAATAACCGATAATGGAGCTGGAGGATTATCTTCTTCTATAGGAGAAATGGGTAATAATGGTTTTATAGTAGAATTAGATAAAGTGTTACTTAAGCACGATAATATGTCACCATGGGAGATTTGGGTATCAGAATCCCAAGAAAGGATGACCTTTGCTGTTTCCCCTAATAAATTCTCAATATTTGAAAAAGTGATGAAAAAACATGATATTGAAATTAGCATTATCGGAGAATTCAATAATAGCAATAAAGCAGTAGTACTATTTAAAGGGTCTGTTATTATGGATATAGATGTAGATTTTCTACACAATGGTGTTCCAAAAATCCACTTACATACTAGTCCATGGTCAAAAACTACAGAATCAATATTCCCTAAAAAGCACAATAAACCATTAGAAATTGAGTTGAACGAGATGATACAAAGAATGAACATATGCAGTAAAGAATTCATATCTTTACAATATGATCATGAAGTACAAGGTACATCCATAATCAAACCTATTCAAGGCAAAGGAAGAGTCAATGGTGATGCAACAGTTATTAAACCAATATTATCATCAAAAAAAGGAATAGTGAAATCACACGGACTAGGATCAAGTTATGGAGAAATAAGCACATATCACATGGCAGCCTGTGCAATAGACACTGCCATACGTAACTATATTGCAGTAGGAGGAAATTTCAATCACTTAGCATTATTAGATAACTTCTGCTGGTGTGACTCAACAAATCCACAAAGATTATGGCAATTAAAAAATGCAGCACAAGCATGTTATGACTATGCTATAGCATTTAGAACACCTTTTATTTCTGGTAAAGACAGTATGTTTAATGACTTTAAAGGGTATAATAACAAAGGCAAAGAAATTAATATTTCCGCACCCCCTTCATTGTTAATTTCTACTCTTGGAATCATTGAAAATGTTGAGAATGCTGTAACACTTGATGTCAAAAGCCCAGGAGACTTAATATACATATTAGGTACAACTTATGATGAGCTTGGAAGTTCTGAATATCAAAAATACAGTGGTCTAGGAAATAATAATGTACCACAAGTACACGCCGAACATGCTAAAAAATTATACATATCTTATAACAAAGCCATCAATACAAATCTTATAGCATCAGCAATTGCAGTCAACTTAGGAGGCATGATAATAAGTTTAATAAAATCACTTATTGGAGGACAACTTGGAGCTGAGATTAGCTTATCAGCAATACCAACATATAATATTGACAACAACACTTTAAGAGAAAAAGTCATTTTATTTTCAGAATCACAAAGCAGGATCTTAGTAACAATAGGAGAACACAATAAGCAAAGGTTTGAAGCAATATTTAAAGAAGTTCCATATGCAAACATAGGCAAAGTAACCTCTACAAACACTCTTATTATAGAAGATATATGTTCTATTGATTTAAACATACTTGAACACAATTACAAGAAATTCAGTAATATGAAAATACAATCATACACAAATATATGATCAGTAATATATAAAAAAAATAATAATATTATTTAAGTAATACAAACAAAAAAATTAAACCTATAAACAATCCCTTTAAAATTTTTTACATAACACTTTAATGCACCACAATAACATTGAAATTACTTTCAAAATGAAATACCCTGTAATTTTAAACAACTAAAAAAAAATATGTTTAACGATGTTGTAATGTTAGCGTTAGGAAGTAACTGCGGCAACATGCTGGCATATATTAAATCCGCAATTAATATGTTACCTTTACATAACAAAAATTATTCTTATCTTTATAAAACTCCAGCTTTATTACCAGAAAATGCAGCTGATCATTGGGATACACCTTATTTAAATATGGTAGTATCAGGATATACAAACTTGTCTTCATCTGCCATGTTAGAAAGAATTAAATCTATAGAAAAAATGCTTGGTAGAATTAATCATCAACGTTGGGCACCTAGACCTATAGATATTGACATTATATTGTGGGGAAACAAAGTTGTGGATTCACAAACGTTATCTATACCTCATCAACAAATGCATTGTAGAGATTTTGTATTAGTACCATTATGTGATATCTATGCTAGGTTCATTCATCCAGTATTACAAATACCAATATATGAAATGCTTCTAAGTCTAAATAATATTAACCTAATAAAACAAAATTCACATGTATTGCAACAGTAATATTATTTTCTGCTGATATTCAAAAATACACAAAACTACTATAACACCAGTAAATCACACAACTTAGGATGCTGCTATATTAAATATTAACACAACCTAACACACAGAATCTTTTGTATATCTCCTACATCTCACCAAAACACTCATATTCAGAAATATGAAAATTTAATACAAGCACATCCATAACTCATACAATACATGCAATGTAATCTAACACACAGAATCCTTTATGTATCCCCCCATGTCTAACCAAAACATCCATATTCAGAAATATGCAAATTTAATACAAGCATATCCATAATTCATACGATACATGCAATATTATATCAAATATCAACACAATCTAACACATAGAATCCTTGTGTATCTCCTACATCTAATCAAAACACTTATACTCAGAAATATGAAAATTTAATACAAGCACATCCATAACTCTACAATACATGCAATGTAATCTAACACACAGAATCCTTTATGTATCCCCCCATGTCTAACCAAAACACCCATATTCAGAAATATGCAAATTTTTAAACAAGTATATCCATAAAAAGATAAACTTTACATAAATAAAAACTAATCTGCCCTACAGAATCAAAAAACGTAAACTGCACATGCTCATTTATCATAAAACTAAAAAACTTTCATAAATACAAAACAACCACATCAATACTATACTAACAAGGTAATGACAACTTTCATTAACACTAGAAATACAAACTATTTATAAAATTATTCATTAGTTTTATTTATACAATAAAGGTAGAAAATAATTATTTATTTTTATCACAAAATGCTACACACTGTTTATAAGTAATTATTTGTCCACCACAACTAGAAAAACATAAATCATAATTATTTGTACATAATCTATCACATTTATTACTACTGCATAAGCTAATAGAATTTTGTTTTCTTACTGTGATGTTTGCGCTTTTTTTATCTATACTTGAAACAAAGTTATCGTATTTGTCATGACCATTAAAATTTTGCTGAGCATTACACATATCCATATACATATCGCATTGAGTCTTACACATAATATCACTAGAACAAGACTCCTTACATTTTATGTTCTCACTTTTACATGGGTGACCATTATTATTCTTCAAGTTATTATTTTGTTTGTTTCCATTACTATTTATTATACTCACAAGTGGTTGAGAACGCTCTTGAGCATTGATCATTTTTTCAGTTAATTGACAATTTGTCATATCAACTTGGCACTGCCTATAACAGTCATTTCTTACGTAAGCACACTTTACTACACAAGCTTTTCCAGATTCATTTTCCGGTCCTTTATATTCTTTTTTAATACCATAAATAGGGCTACAGGAAGCTTGCAGCATTAGCAAAAAAAATATAGCATTTTGTATCTTCATTAAAATTACCACACCTTAGCATAAGGTAATAAACTACTACATATTTATTAAAATATAAATAATATTATTAGTAATTTAAATAACTTATGTATTACTTAATAAATTTATCCTTAGATCACGCATACGTTCTAAGTGTACGCTATCTTTTGGTAAATACTTTCTTGCTAAGCTAAAGTATTTATCAAAATCTCTTCTATTATTTTCAAAAAAAGATTTATTTGCCAGTGAAAAATACGACATTCCCAAATCCCCTATTTTACCATAAGCTACAGCCAATTGCTTCCAAGCAAAAACATTATCTGGTTCTTGGTATGTCACTTGTTCCAAATAATTTACTGCTTCCTTCTGATCATACAATAACAAAGCTTGTGATGTTTCAAGTTTTATTAAAACATCATCGAAAGAAAACTTAAGCGCTAATTTATAATTTTCTACAGACTTTTTAATGTCACCTGCCTTATACAAAATTTGTGCTTTCAGCTCATAAAGATAAGGATCTTCAGGGGATTGTAGTATTAGATTATCAAGTTTTTCTAAGGCTTTTGAAACATCAGATTGCTTATAAAAAATAATAGATTGTATGTATGGAGATAATTGATTTATATCATTTTTATCATTAACCAAACGTTCTACTGGGTTAAAAAACGCATTAATTTTTTCTACTACTCGCTTAAATTTCTGTACATCTTCATCAGAAAAACCATGAACCTCATTACGATTGCGATAATTTTGTATTTGCAACAGCCTATCATAACTAAGAGGATGCGATAATAAGTATTGATCAATATTTCCTCGATATTGTGCTTCCAGTGAATAAAAATGCTTAAACATTTTAATTAATCCATCGTTGCTATACCCAGCTTCATCTAAATATCTTAATGCACATTGATCTGCAGACGCCTCCTGTAAACGACTATAAAGAAAAAACATTTTTTTACTAATATCATTAGTAGCAAGTGCTATTGCCTGTCCCATATCAGGATTTACTGTAATTGCAGTAATAATACCTAGAACATATCCTATCCCAGACAAAATCATAGAATTTTGTACTTTACTTCTACGGAATAACACATGTTTTTGAGATATATGACCAACTTCATGGGCTAAAACCCCAATAAGTACACTAGGATCATTTGAAAACTCAAATAACCCATAATTCAAAAACACATCATTATTATTACCATCAACATAAGCATTTACCATTTTATCATTAACAATAAACACTCTAACAGTCTCAGGATTAATTTTAGCTGCAATAAATATTGGAAATGCTATTTTCTTTATTACAGCCTCGACTTCACTATCTCTAAATATCATGTAACCATCTTGACAAAATGATACATTGCTATAAAGCAAAATACTTAGAAATAATATCACGCTTTTAATATTCATAAGTTAACCAACTTCCATATTTACTGAAATATATTATACATATTGTAGATCACCTTCTAAGAAAATTAACAATCCACTACATCATTAGCAACTGTTAATAATATAGACAAGTTTTATCATAAACACATTTCTTTTAACATTTTTTAACTGTTTGTATTACATCCAATATGTAATACAATAGATATAGTATACTAAAGAACGATGTAAAATGAATCTCAGTAAATCTAAAAAACCATTTAGTTCTCCAGAAGAGCTAAAAGAGCTTATAGTATTTATCCTTGATAAACATAAAGCTAATAACATTGTTACAATTAATATTAGTAATAAAAGCAACTTAGCAGAACATTTAATAATTGCTTCAGGTGAATCAAGCTACCATGTTAAATCACTAGCTGAAAGAATTAGGAAAGAAATTAAGCCTCATAAAAAACTATCCATTGAAGGCTTAAAAGATGGCAACTGGGTAGTAATAAACTGCTATAACATATTAATACATATCTTCAGACCTGAAGTAAGAGAATATTATCAACTTGAAAATCTATGGAATTCTCAAGTACATGAAGAAAATGAAAAATTGTGATATGTCAACCATAACACAACATTTTTAATACAACGAGTATTTATTAGGGTTAATTAGATAGACCCAATACACGTAATTTTTAACACATTTGATCGATTTCATATTAAGCAGTCCTATTTAAAAATAAATCTTAAAACTCACAAGAAGAGTACAGCATGCAAGGCTCATCTCATTTCTATATTAGTCCTACCCACCAAAATAATAAGCTATATCCTAACTTTTTCTAAACTATACCCATATAAATATTTAAATAATTACATAATAAAAAACATACCAGAACTCATTATGTAATAAAAATACCTTATGAATAATTCATTAACTACAAATCATGAATAAAATAACAAAGAAAAATTTTTATACAAATGGGACAACAAACAGATTTTAATGCAATGTTTAATTGATAAAACGAGAAAAACATGAATCACTTCGTGGTTGCAAGAAGATCTGATGACTCTGTAATATCAGTACAACAAAACAACACTTTGCAAAATTTAACAATTTCTAACCTGAATAAACCAGCAGAAATACTCTTAGAATATACAGTAGAAGAACTTTCTAATAAACCATTATCAACCATACTACATAAAAATATTGTGGAAAATATAAATAGCTATTTAGAATATACAAGTGATGGAACTGACTTATTTGACATTTTATCAAAAACACGCAATTGTTCTTTTATTGGGAAAAATAACAAAGCAATACCAGTCACACCAAAAGTTTTTAGAGTCATAGCTTCTAATCAAGATATAATAAACTATGAAATCCTAATACGAGATATTAGCATATCACAAAAGTTGGATATATTTAAAGAATCAGTAATTTTCAATACAAAATACAATATGCACCCTACTTTTAATATAATGGATGAAGCATCCACAAAGACAGAAGTACAGATCATATTAGATTTTCTCCATAAATATAATACACATGCCGTTATAAGTATGATACAACTAGACCCACCACATAATAGCTCCAATATAGACTCTTTAACACAACAAACTATTAATTTATTACATAAAAACATTAGAGAAAGTGATATAATTGGGTATATAGGGAACCATAAGATTATTTGTATTTTATTAGGATGTAAATCTGAACATGCATATTCAGCAATATCTAGAATACATAAGAACATTAACAATAACCTTCAAGATTCACATGCAAAGATCTCAGTAGGCTATGCTCAAATGTATAACGAAATTGACTCAGTACAACTCTTAACAAATATAAGTAATGTACTATTTATTGCACAACAAGAAGCAGGTGGAGGCACAATTAAAAGTACTAACATTTCATAAATACACTTACTAAATTTTTCATTTAGTAGCTGATACCTTACTTTTATAGTTTTTCTATATTTTACAAAGATAAACTGTACCCCAAAGTTACCATAACTTACATAAATACTGCACAAATGCCTAATGTACTAACAGTAAGTTTATCACTAAATAAATATAGAAAATTTAAATATAGTATCCTGTATTTCATATGTCATTTTTGCATTATAACTCTTTAAAAGCATCATCAGAAAATTTACTTGAACATTTTTTGTATTTAACTCCTGATTAAACATATCTCCATCAAGAATACTTTGAATACTCTCATGTATTTCTATTTTTTGTGCAAAAGCTATTATTTCTATCAAAAAATCATTATTATTTGATTTAGATAATACAACTTTCACTTTAGTTCCATTTATCATAAAGAACATTAATATCATAGTTACATTAATAAGTAACTTATTGATTTTCTCAACCAATTCAACATCAAAAATTTGTGCATTAATATCCCACTCAAGAACGATTTTTTTTCTTTTTAGATAATTTTTTATATTATGTTCAGTAGTATTAAAATCACCATTATCATCAGAAATACTATAAGCTTGCTTCAATAACTTAAACTTATTCATTACATCATTAGCCGCATCAGAAAGTAAAGGTACCATATCTTCAGATACACTTTCATCTTCACTCAAACATTCTATATAATTTACTATTGCTCCTACAGATCCTGCAAGATCATGTAACAGCCTTGCAGATACTAATTCTATATTTGATAAAATATCACTATTTTGCATAAAAACCCTATATTCAACATCACGTTTTCCAATTTTAATATATCAAAAAAAAATAATCTCACTAATTAGTAAACAATTTTTTATATGAAGTTCAAATATTTAATGCTATGCTGTTAATTAAGTGTAAAAATGAGTTTCACAAAGTAAGGCATTTATGAAAACATACTCAAGCGCTGGTGTCAATATTGAATCTGGAAACAGTCTAGTAGAAAAAATAAAACCAATTGCATCATCAACATCTATACCAGGGGTAGTTGACAGTATAGGGTCCTTTGGAGCACTTTTTGACATATCAAGAATAAAAGAATACAACAAACCCGTCCTAGTATCTTCAACTGATGGAGTTGGCACAAAGTTATGTATTGCACAAGGAGTAGATAATCATAAAACTATTGGTATAGATCTCGTAGCAATGTGTGTTAATGATGTTTTAGCACAGGGAGCAGAACCATTATTTTTCCTAGATTATTTTGCAACAGGTAAAGTAAACCATGATACTGCTTTAGAAATCATTAATAGCATAGCAGTAGGATGTAAAAAAGCAAATGTAGCATTAATAGGTGGAGAAACCGCTGAAATGCCTGGAATGTACAGTGACAATAAATATGATTTAGCTGGTTTTGCAGTAGGCATTATCGAAGCAGACAACATTTTACCAAAAAGTCATAATATTAAAGTTGGAGATAAAATACTTGGCTTAGCTTCAAGTGGATTACATTCCAATGGTTTTTCACTAATCAGAAAAATTATCAGTGACAATAAAATTAACTATCATGATGTATGTCCTTGGTCTAATCAAACATGGGCAAACTATTTGCTGACGCCTACACGCATCTATGTAAAATCTTTATTATCTACTATTCCATTAGTGAATGGTTTAGCTCATATTACTGGAGGAGGATTCACATATAACATACCACGTATTATTCCTAGCCATTTGTCAGCAACTATTGACTTAAGTTCTTGGAAAATGCCAGAAATATTTCATTGGCTTAATACTGAAGTACAAATACAGCAAACAGAACTACTCAAAACATTCAATTGTGGTATTGGTATGATACTGGTCACTTCACAAGAAAATGAAGATCAAGTATTGTCACTCCTCAAAGTTACAGATGAAGTTGTATACAAAATTGGAGAAATCACAGAAAGAAATACTGAAGATCAAGTAATATTCAAATAAATACAATTGTATCAACTTTTAAAGGTCTGATATATAAAATTGACAATACTACATGAAAATATACAGAAGATTATGCAATATTTTAATAAGTATTGTGTCAAATATTAAAAATACTAACGATTAAAACACATTAATTCTAAATAACGCAATCGTATCAACTTTAAAAAGATCTGACATATAAAATTGACAATACTACATGAAAATATACAGAAGATTATGCAATATTTTAATAAGTATTGTGCCAAACATTAAAAATACTAATGATTAAAACACATTAATTCTAAATAACGCAATTGTATCAACTTTAAAAAGATCTGACATATAAAATTGACAATACTACATGAAAATATACAGAAGATTATGCAATATTTTAATAAGTATTGTGCCAAACATTAAAAATACTAATGATTAAAACACATTAATTCTAAATAACGCAATTGTATCAACTTTAAAAAGATCTGACATGTAAAACTGACAATATCACATGAAAATATACAGAAGATTATGCAATATCTTAATAAGTATTGTGTCAAACATTAAAAATACTAATGATTAAAACACATTAATTCTAAATAACAAATTTATGTTAGTAATACCAAGCATATAACTAAACTACATAAACTAAACAATGTAACGCATTTTATTACTAATATAAGATACAGAAAAAACTTGTTCCATAATCACTTTTATCAAAACCATACTCTCATTTCTCGACTTGTACTTATCAACTATTCTTTTTTATAACTTGAGGATGGAAATTCTTATAATGATCTATAACACTTTTATGATCTAAATGAGTATAAATTTGCGTAGTTGATAAATTAGCATGGCCTAACAATTCTTGTATTGATCTAATATCCGCACCACCTAGAAATAAATGTGTTGCAAAACTATGACGAAATGCATGAGGAGTTATAACATCAGGCAACCCTATTTCTTTACAAATCTTTTGTATTCTATTTGCAAAATAAGTCCTTTTAAGTTTTTTGCCTCTAACTCCTACAAAAACATATTCATTTTTAACTGAGTTCAATTCCATATGATATGGACAACACCTTACATACTCATCTAAACTTTGACGTACTATAGGCAAAATAGGTAAGATCCTTTCCTTACTTCTTTTCCCAATAATTAAAAGCTCCTCTCTTCTAATATTCTGAAACTTTAAATTCACTGCCTCACTAATTCTCAAACCACATCCATAGAGGAGCACAATTAGTGCAAAATCACGCTTGACTATCCAATCGGTATCTAATAACGCATAATAATCTATTATTTTTTGAATGTGAGATTGAGTTAATGTTCTAGGTAAAGTACTTTTAAGTTTTGGTCTAGATAAACAAAACACTGCTTGACCATCTATATTATAAGTACGTGACAAATACCGAAAAAAATTTTTCAATGCTGACAAAGATCTTGCATTTGTTACAGCTTCTATATTAGCCTGGTATCTAAATGCAAACCATTTCCTTAAATCTGCAACTTTTACACCAATAATATCCTCTAAAGTAACAGGACGCAAAACACACATATACAAAAACTCAATAAACTTATTAACATCTCTTAGATAAGAATCAACAGTATTAGTCGCATATCTTCTTTCTTTTTTTATCCAAGACACCCATTCATTTACAACAATACACAGCTTTTGATCTTTCATATGCTAAAAATTTTAACCTATAATAGACGCAAATTATAAAAACACAAAATGTAGAATATTAAATTATCCCTGCTAATATTTTAAATGTTTATTACCAATATTATAAATTAACCCCCAATTCAGTTCTTAACACCACATAATATATAATATATAATCGCCTCTAACTAAGTTCTTTATAAGTAGACAAAAAAATGAAAACCACTATTTTAGGTGCAGGATCATTTGGTACAGCAATAGCATTTGCATTATCTTCTAATAGTACATCAGTCAACCTATGGGGGCGCAATCATACAGATATGCAATCTATAGCAATTAATCGTAAAAATCTTAAATACTTGCCAACGTGCAAATTACCAGAAAATATAATTGTAAGCAGTAACATAGATGAAGTACTATCAGATTATAGCACTTGTATTATTTTAGCAGTACCTACACAACAATTACGTACATTATGTCTGTCTATACAAGACAAACAACATATATTTGAAAAAACACCTCTACTAATTTGCAGTAAAGGAATCGAAAATATATCTCTCAAATTCCCAAGTGAAATAGTGAAAGAAATCTTACCAAACAATCCAGCATTCATACTATCTGGACCAAGCTTCGCAAAAGAAATTGCAGAAGATCTTCCATGCACCATAGTGCTTGCAGGAGAAAATGAATCTTTAGGTACATCAATAGCACAAAAGATAAGCAACAAGACGTTTAAAATAATCTATAGCCAAGACATATTAGGGGTACAAATTGGAGCCGCATTGAAAAACATCATCGCAATTGCCTGCGGGATAGTAACAGGCAAGAACCTAGGAAACAATGCTATAGCCACTGTTATAACTAAAGGAATGGAAGAAATAAAGACTTTGTATGCTGCAAAAAACCAGAACATTAACCTCTCAACTTTAATTGGTCCATCGTGCCTAGGTGATTTGATATTAACTTGTACAACAGCACATTCCCGGAATATGTCTTTTGGAATAACAATAGGCCAGGGTGCAGATATAAATAAAATGTTAAATAATAACTCAAAAATTATAGAAGGTGTTAGTACTGTAAAACCATTAATATCACTAGCAAAAGAACTTAATATAGAATTACCTATTTGTACATCTATATATAACTTACTTTATAAAAATATACCGTTAGAGAAAACAATATCAGACATATTATAACACTCAACTTGTGCTAAGCTATTATAAAAACAGAATGCATATTTTAGATAAAAAACACATGACTAATAAAATTACATATTTGTATACTTATCTTCGGCGTAAGAACATCACTGAAAATAATATCAGCTATGACATACTAATTTTAGAAACTAGTAAAAAACTACACAAATTATTTAATAAGCTACACTATAAGATGCAGTATTCTTGGTTATATATAACTTATCGTCTTAATTAAAACAACACATACACAGTTAAAAAACTAATTCTAACATCACATAATATAAGTTACTCAGATATACTACACAATCCTAAAACTTTCAATTTGCGATGAAGTGCGGAACGCTCCATACCAACAAATTCAGCAGTTTTTGACACATTACCTCCAAAACGTGACAACTGAGTTTTCAAATACTGTCTTTCAAACTCCTCACGTGCTTGGCGAAGAGGAACAGATATGACTTTAGCACTCAGAACATCATTGATAGGAGAATTCGATACTATATCTACCGGCAAATCTTTTGCAGTAATAATTTCTTTAGGAGATTTCATAATTAATATCCACTCTATAACATTACGTAATTGACGTAAGTTACCTGGCCATTCATAAGATTGCATCGCTATTAAAGCTTCATCACTCAATATATGTGTACACAATCCTATTTTCTTACATATGCTACTCATAAAATATCTACACAGCTCTGGAATATCAGTACAATACTCTACTAGAGACGGTACTCTAATTGGAAGAACATTCAATCTATAATATAAATCCTCACAAAACTTCCCAGCTCTTACTTCATTTTCTATATCTTTTGAAGATGAAACAATAATCCTCACATCTACACTTACAGGAATTTTGCTATTCTCTCTGTATATTTTTCCTTCTTGCAATAACCTAAGTAATCGTAACTGAGTATCATATCTTAAATCTGTAACCTCATCTATAAAGAGTGTTCCATGATTTGCTTGTTCTATTATGCCAATATGAGGTGGTACCCTATGAGACAAAATGTTACTGCTTTCCTCACTACCAAATATATTAACTAAGTAATTATTTGCAGGCAACATAGATGAATACATCGATATAAACGGTGTATCATATCCTTTTGATTTTTTATGTATTAATCTAGCAACTACTTCTTTTCCTACGCCAGGCGATCCAGTGATTAAAATGCGACTGGACGTTGTAGCAGCTTTATTAATCATACTCCTTAGATTTTTTATTACAGGAGAGTTGCCAACTATTTCGTAATCTTCAAATGTTGATTTTAATTCGTCATTTTCTCTACGCAATCTACCAGATTCTATCGCTCTCTTAACTACTAACTTTAATCTACCTTCTGTAAAAGGTTTCTCTATATAATCATAAGCTCCCATGTGCAAAGACTTCACAGCAGTAGCAATATTACCATGTCCACTAATCATAATCACAGGTAAATATGGATACCTTTCCTTTAGTTTCTCTAAAACACTTAACCCATCAATATCTGATCCTTTTAACCATATATCTAGTAAAACAACATCTGGTTCTTTCTCATAAGCCATCTTAATAGCAGACAACCCATCAACTGCTAATTTTGTGACATAATTATCATCACTTAATATATCCTTTATTAAATTCCTAATATCAACTTCATCATCAACAACCAATACTTCAGAAATATACAATCTTTCTTTGGACATTTCAAAATTCTGTGCCATAATTACCTACAATACTGATGAAACACCACAAAACACAGTGTACTCTATATAAGTACACTTAATAATACTACTATACACATTAATGATCAACAACCAATATATAAAATTCGTTATTTTTAATCTATAAATTTTAAACATATAATAAAAATTTATTACAATTATCATTAATTTATCAAACATAGGATTCCTATACATCCAAACGGATAAACAAACATAGCAATATATAATTTATTATCAATTTTATAAATACATTATAACTAATCGTTAATAAATTATTCTATTATATTAATTTGACTAGGGATACGCATATCCACACTCTTCCAAATTAAAAATTCATTAGAAGCTTCATATATACTCAGTAAACTATTCCAAGCATTATGAGGATTTTCCTTAGGTAACTTAATGTTTACTCCGCTAGATAAAACAATATCCCAACGACCACCATCAACATAAGACATAGAAGAAATCATATTACTGAGAACACTATTCTCATTAAGTAGTTTTTTTATGAAATGTAAATCTTTCAACGCTTCATTACCATATATTGATATTAAATCATCTTCTTCTTCTTCACTATCAACAATAACATGTCCTGTATCATCAATAATTGAACTACCATAATTATGATACCAATTCGCAAAAGGCAAATATTCTAGAACTTTTATCTGTAAAACATTAGGTAATAATCGTTTCACTGAAACATCTTTAATCCATTTATTATTACTCTTTATCTTCTTCTGCAATTCACTTAAAGATATAAATAAAATAGATTTATCAATATCAATGAATTTTTCTATATAGTCTGAAGTAACAAATTTATTTCCATCAATAACTACCCTTTCAACAGCAAACCCATAATTAACTAACTGATTCGATAGAACCACAGCACAATTTTGTAACCCATTAATTATTTTTCCTTTAAAAAAATAAGTAAAGAACATACTAAGAATAATGATCACTAAGAAAATAAAATTCTTACGTATAAAAAAAACCCTGGTCGACTTAAGAATATTAAGGCTACTGATACTATTAACATTGCTTAAAGACTGATAATTAACTATATCTTTAAGATTACTAATTTCACTCATAATAACACCATAATTCTTTTAATTAAAGATTTAACAACTTAATTTAAAGCATTAACTATTAAAAGCAAATCATGCCAGATAAAACTTCAATAATAAAAATTAATATATGCATGAACAATCGTTTATACAAGAAACTCAACTCCTAAAAATATCAATAGAACATTTCAGTGATTAAAACATTTATATAAACTTTTCAAGTAATAAATACTATTTATGCAATTAAGGTCAACACAAACCACTACAGACTACACATTACATAAAGCTAAATTATGTACAATATCAAATTAAAACATAACCCTTTACTAAGAGATAATAAAAAATAATACCACAAATATACTTATCTAAACTTGGAATTTTTATAACATAGCAAAACAATCGATATTTATCTTTGATATAAAAAAGTTATAATAAATTAGTATGAGAAGTAAAAATTTAAAGTAATATGTTAATAAAGACGGTATAGAAAATTTTTTAGAACTAATTTCAACTTCTTGATATCAAATAACCATCATCAAAATAAATACACAACATTAAACTAAATGCATTTATCCCTATAGTCAGAAAATTTTTATTAATACGTTATTATATTCAATTCAAATAATAGAAGCACTATTAAAGTTACTAGTTTTTACAAACAGCATAATCTATATACTATTATGTTTTTCATAAAACTTCTCTTCAAAACAATCCCAACATTTTTTTTCTAAAGACACACCATACAACTCATTAATTTGTAAAATACCACATGGAGAAGTAACATTTATTTCTATCAAATACCCATCTAACACATCAATTCCAACAAATACCATTCCTTTGCCCAACAACTCTTGTTCTATAGCTGAACATATAGCTATATCTCGATCTGACAATGTTGCAACTTCTGGAACTGATCCCATTCGCAAATTAGTTCTTATTTCTTCATTAATTCCATTAAATGATATTCTACGTTTAAAAACTCCTATAGGCTTACCATCCAAAAGAATAATTCTCTTATCGTTACTGACATTTGGTATAAATTTTTGAGCAATTATAGGGCATCCATATTTTTCTGTCATTAATTTCGCTATAACCCCAATATCAACATTACTATGCATTCTAGTAACATCATTTCCACCATAACTATATAAAGGCTTTAACACTATATCCTTATGTTTATTATAGAAATCCTGCAACATAATATAATCTTCAGTAACTATAGTATCTGGTATAAATTCAGGGAATGAAAGTGGTAATAATTTTTCTGTATGATCTCTAAGACTTTTAGGGTTATTTATCACAAGTGGTCTTTTTAATCTTTCTAAAATATATGTACTTGTAATATAACGCATGTCAAATGGTGGGTTTTGACGCACAAAAATTATATTAACATCTTCAAGCAACAATTCTTGTACATCAGCAAATCGTAGTTCTTGACCTTCTATAGTTACCAAGCATGCTCTGGCAATTGGCATGTTATCTTTTACTGCTAATTGATTAGGAGAATAAAAGAATACAGTATGCCCCCTATTTTGCGCTTCTTGTATAAATTTAACTGACATATCCTTATCAACAACAACATCTTTATCCATTTGAAAAGCAACAATTAGTGCCATATATTACCTCTTATATTTCTCTACTAAGCCGATAGCTTCTTATAACCCTTACTTTATTGAATGAGAATAACAAAATTCTTAAGATATCGAAATATAAAAGATCATGACGTAAACAACATACTAGTTCATATGCTATCTTATATTAAGCATTCACAAAAAAGACCTTGATTCAGCAAACTAGCATAAAAAACTTGGAAGATATTAAACACAACATTTAAAACTTAAAGACATACTTATATTAAATGAAGAATTAATCACATATTACAATACAAAAGTACATTTTAAACATGTATTAATTATATGTCATACGTATGTAATTCACACATTTATTTATAGTCCTACAGTAATGTAAAATTACTTATTGTAAAAAACAGCGTATATAAAATTGAAGTAGATGATTAATCACGTAACTTGCTATCCTTTAATCTTACATAACTAATAACTTGTTTTACTTTTTTGACTTTTTGCGCTATTGATACAACCTTATCCAACTCCTCCTGATCTTGAGCTATACCCATTAAATAAACAGTCCCATTTATTGTATTAACACTATAATTCATAGACTTAACTTTACTTTGAGAAAGGATCCGTGCTTTTACCTGAGCACTAATCATAGTATCAACAGCTGTTTCTTTTATATTAATTGCATTTTTATCTACAGTTATTTCATTCACCACTTCTCTTACATCCTTCTGCTGCCATGCAACTTTTTCAGCTTTTATTTGATCATCCAATGATTTCACGTGTCCTATCAATAATATACGCCCTTCACTAACCTTAACAGTTACCTGAGGAAATAACCCTGCCTTAAATAGCTCTTTATTAATTCTAATCAATATTGCTGTATCATCTATAGTATCACCAACTGATTTATCTTGTAATGTAATAATTGCACCTGTAGTAACAGCAAGCCCAGCCATTATCCCTGAACAACCAGACTGGCTTATAATTAAAAAAATTAGCAACAAAAAATTTACTAGAAAACGCATATGGAACAGTAAAAGCATAAAGCGACAGGGTTATGCTATACAACTTTTTATAGTGTGTAAATAGTAAAATATTTTATACCTTTTTAAAATATAGTATACTTTAACACTTTAGTAATTATAAGTTTCATTGAAAATTTAGTAAGAACCACACACTAAGGATTACAAAACACATAATAATCAAACTCACTAACTAGATTTGTAGAAATCATATGTTGATTGTAATATTTATAAATACAAATTTTATACTTTAAATACCAATTACAATTTTACAGCAAATACATTTCCTGAAGATTTAGCTTTCTTAAAAAGGAAAACTAAAACACAAATCCCAAAAATTATTTAATAACAATCTTCCAAAAATACTTTTAATGTATGCATTATTGTATAAAATAGATTGACATTAAAAATATAGATCTTATGAACATATATAGAACACATCTATGCGATCAGCTAAGGAAAGAACATATAAATCAGGAGGTTACTCTTTCTGGATGGATATACAGAAAGCGTGACCATGGGAAAATTATTTTTGTAGATCTACGCGATCATTATGGAATTACACAATTAGTATTCAATGAAGCTGATAATCAAAATTTTCAATTAATTACTCACTTAAGATTAGAAAGTGTTATTACAGTAAAAGGAATAGTAGTAGCCAGAGACAGCTCTACTATAAATACCGCAGTCAGTACTGGATTTATTGAAGTTGTAGTAAAACATGTCATTATTGAAGGAGAAGCAGACCCTCTACCATTAAACATTACATCAACACAAGATTATCCTGAAGAAATAAGGCTTAAGTATAGGTTCCTGGATTTAAGACGTGATAAAGTAAAAAACAATATTATTTTAAGATCTAAAATCATTTCAGAACTACGGAAAAGCATGGAAGCCATGGGTTTCATTGAAATACAAACTCCTATTTTAACATCATCATCTCCAGAGGGAGCAAGAGACTATTTAGTGCCAAGTCGCATTCATCATGGAAAGTTTTATGCTTTACCTCAAGCTCCACAACTGTTTAAACAGATATTAATGGTTAGTGGATTTGATAAATACTTTCAAATAGCACCTTGTTTCAGGGATGAAGATGCAAGGTCAGACCGCTCACCAGGAGAATTTTATCAATTAGACATTGAAATGTCTTTTGTTAGTCAAGAAGATGTATTTAATGTGATTGAACCAGTATTACTTAATGTATTTAGCAAGTTTTCAAACAAAACTATTGATAAGGAATTTCCAAGAATATCATACCATGATGCAATGTTACATTATGGATCAGATAAACCAGATCTACGAAATCCATTGATAATTCAGGATGTTACTGAAATATTTAGGGATTCTCAATTTAACATATTTAATTCAAATATAAAACAAGGAATGGTAGTACGAGCAATACCAGCACCTAATACAGCAACCAACCCGCGAAGTTTCTTTGATAATAAGATTGAATTTGCAAAAACATTAGGGGCACAAGGACTAGGATATATTACTTTTAATGATGATTTTTCTGCAAAAGGACCTATAGCTAAGTTTCTAGACGAAGAAAGATTAAATAGAATCAAATCTATTTGTAATTTACAACCCGGAGATAGTGTATTTTTCGTATCAGAAACAGAAGATAAAGCTACAGAACTTGCAGGAGAAGTAAGAACTCTATTAGGAAAAGAACTTAATCTAATTGAAAAAGACACCTTTAGATTTTGCTGGATTATTGACTTCCCATATTTTAAATATGATAAAAAGGAAAAGTCTATTAACTTTTTCCACAATCCTTTTTCAATGCCACAAGGAGGGTTAGAAGCTTTAAATAATCAAAATCCTCTAGATATACTTGCATATCAATATGACATAGTTTGCAACGGTATAGAAATCTCAAGCGGTGCTATTCGCAACCATAAACTCGACATCATGTACAAAGCATTTTCTATAGCCGGGTATACCAAAGAAATGGTAGACCAAAAATTTAATTCCCTAACTCGTGCTTTCAAATTTGGTGCACCTCCACATGGAGGGATTGCCCCAGGAATAGACCGTATGGTAATGTTACTAGCAGACGCAACAAACATTAGAGAAGTAATTTGTTTCCCGTTAAATCAATCCGGAGAAGACTTACTCATGAGTGCTCCATCAGAAATAGATAAGGAACATTTAAAATTACTATCACTAAGCATTACAAAGAAGTCTTAATATTACACAATATTTCCATGTGATGTAGTGTACCATTAGTAGTACATAATCACAACGCCACTAATGCATGTTATTGTTGCTAAAGCTGTAGCATTTGCAGAAGCATTGAAGCCTGAGTTTAAAGATTATGCAAAACAAATAATAAAAAATTCTAAGGCTTTGGGTGAAGTGTTTAAAGAAAGAGAGCTTGATTTTGTGACAGGTGGTACAAAATGCTACACTAATGGTAAGCATATTATTTGTTTTATAAGCAATACACTACATTTATAATTATGATTCTTGTAATTAATGTTCAATTAAACATTGAAAATAATCCTGACTTTCATAGAATCTTAATACATGTATTACAAGAATGGTAATTTTAGAAATCTAAATAAACGATGAAACAACCAACAGCAGTAATATTCGATTGGTACAATACACTAATTGATACCAGTATTAATATCGATCGTACAACTTTTTACCAAGTATTGGATCAGATGGGATATAAAAATATAGATCTGGACTCTATTCCCAATTCTACAATACCAAAATATCTAATCACATTACTAGGGAAAAGGTGGAAAGAAGCAACCATCTTGTATGAGAACAGTCTAGAGAAATCACAAAAATCAGACAATTTCATGCTGAATGATGGAGCTATTGAATTATTAGATACACTAAAAGAAAATAATATCACCATGGCAATTGTAAGCAATAAGAATGGTGAACGTTTACGATCTGAAATACATCATAAAAATCTAACACACTATTTTGACTCTATCATCGGCTCTGGAGATACAGGAACTATAAAACCATCCCCTGAACCAGTATTAGCAGCATTGACAAATATAAATATTGAACCAAGCAAAGAAGTATTTTTCATAGGAGATAGTATATCAGATATACAAAGTGCAATTGAAGCGGGATGCCTACCCATAAAATACGGTAGCACCAATATTATAAAGGATATTCTTTCTTTTAAAAATTTTTATGATATTCGTAACTTTATCTGTCAATTAATAAATATATGACTATAAAAAAAACTAAAACCGCAAATATAATAAAAAGGGTATTGGCAAGCATTATTGACCATGTAATTCTATCATTACTTAACTACCCCATTGTACTGTTAACAAACGATATAACAATTATACCATTTATTTTTAATGTATTAAGTAGTTGTTACTATTACACATATTTTTTATCCTCCAAAACACAAGCATCTATTGGACAAAAAATATTAAACATACACACTATACGTTGTGATCATAAAAAAATTGATATTCGGCTAGCATTTGATAGATCATTATCAGAATTTCTCTGCCCTACTATCCTGATGATGAGCATACAAGCAATAAATATGAACATTAATAATATTTTTATAGTAAGTATTATATTTTTGATTACCATGGTAACATTTGTAACATCAACATGTTGGTATTTAATTGCGTTATTTTCACAAAAGAATCAAACCTTACATGATATCATGTTTAACACCATGGTAGTAGATAATGAGTAACCTCTGATATACTACTCTGTCAACAAAAACATACAAGTCATATCATACTAGTATTATAGTACCATATACAACACACTAATCCTTACACCTACTTAGATTATCATAATTGATAAAGAACACACTTGTTATTTTATATCATTACCACAAGTACAGTATTTATAACACACATGTTACTTTATACGTTTACATAACCTTCACTACCAACGCGTTACTCTTCATAAACACTATATACAAAATATAGCATTTATTGATATACATGAAACATCACTGTTTATTTTGACATTACACATACTTAATTAATTATTTCACAATAGTTGCACTATGGAGAATTAGGTTTTATAGTATATTCAGCGAATGTAGTATAAATGACTATTATAGCATAAAAACACAATTTTTTCGGTTCTCTTCATATGAGTGAAAAATTAATATATTATTTTAGTAAAACAAAGTGTGATGGAAGTCTTACATTAAGTCATATCCTAGGTGGTAAAGGCGCAAATCTAGCAGAAATGTGTAATATTGGTGTAGATGTACCACCTGGGTTTACAGTATCAACAGCTGTATGCAACTATTATTATCAACACAGTAAGTTACCTGATAACATATTCAGCTTGGTAGAAAATGCTATTGAATTTTTAAATAATGAAGTAAATTTAAAATTTGGTGATAACGATAATCCTCTTCTATTCTCAGTAAGATCAGGAAGTGTTAGCTCTATGCCGGGAATGCTAGATACAATATTAAATGTAGGATTAAATGATAACACAGTAATAGGGTTAGCAAAAAAAAGTGGTGAATTCTTTGCTTATGATAGTTACCGTAGACTCATACAGATGTATGCACATACAGTATTACAAATAGAGAGTAATTTATTTGAAGAAGTAATATGTAAAAAAAAAAGAGAAGCTGGTATCCCAGTAAATAGTCAAATATCAGACCCCAATATACTAAAAGAAATAATAATTGAATTTAAAAAAATAGTCAGTACTCATACTAACAAAGATTTTCCTCAAGATGTTCATGAACAACTATATAATTCAATAGACGCAGTTTTCAGATCATGGATGAATAAACGAGCGGTTATATATAGAAAAATACACAACATACCGGATAATTTAGGAACAGCTGTTAACGTACAATCCATGGTATTTGGTAATATGAGTCAAAATTCTGCTACAGGCGTTGTATTTACCCGTAATCCATCAACTGGAGAAAAAGAAATCTTTGGAGAATTTTTAGTAAACGCACAAGGAGAAGATGTAGTATCTGGAACTCATATTCCATTACCACTAAATAAAATGCAGGAATTAATGCCACAACCTTACAGTGATTTAGAAAAGGTATGTCAAAAACTAGAACTACATTACCGTGAAATGCAAGATGTAGAATTTACAATAGAAAACGGTAAGTTATGGATTTTACAGTCTAGACCAGGAAAACGCAGTATTCAATCTGCCGTCAAAATAGCAGTAGACATGGTAGAAGAAAAATTAATTTCAAGAGAAGAAGCAATACTAAGAATTGATTACAAATCATTCAGTAAGTTATTCCATCCAATACTTGAAAATAATACAAATATCAATATTATCGCACGAGGGCTACCAGCATCTCCGGGTGCAGCAACTGGATATGCAGCATTTACCCCTAATGATGCAGAACAATTCAGAAAAGACGGAAAAAATGCTATACTAATACGCCAAGAAACCAATCCAGAAGATATAAATGGAATGAACAGTTCTGTAGGTATTATCACATTAAGAGGTGGAATGACCTCTCATGCAGCAGTAGTAGCCAGGGGTATGGGTAAGCCCTGTATCTGTAGTGCAAATGGGATATTTATAGATAAGAGTGAGCAATTTTTTTATACGAACACAGGACTTAAAGTACATAAGGGTGACAACATCACAATAAATGGATGTAATGGAGAAGTAATTCTAGGAACTATAAAAACAGTCACCCCTAAATTAAGTGAGAGTTTTTACAAACTAATGCAGTGGGTAGATGAAATAAGAATACTCAAAGTAATGGCAAATGCTGATACCCCAGAAGATACAGATATAGCTATGAACTTCCAAGCCGATGGAATAGGATTATGTCGCACAGAACATATGTTTTTTTCTGACAAGAGAATAAGTATTGTACAAGAAATGATTGTATCTGATACAAAAGAAGAGAGAATAGCAGCACTAGAAAAACTTGAAGTTATGCAGAAAGAAGATTTTAAAAAAATCTTCAAATCTACAATCAATAAGCAAGTGACCATTAGATTACTCGACCCTCCATTACATGAATTTCTTCCAGATAATGACAATGCAATAAATGAAGTTTCAGTAAGAACTGGTAAATCTTTAGAGAAATTAAGGAACAAGGTTCTATACTTATCTGAAAAGAATCCAATGCTGGGACATCGTGGATGCAGACTTGCTATATCATACCCTGAAATATATGAAATGCAAGTTAGGGCAATCTTTCTCGCAATAAAAGAACTACAAGAAGAAACAGACATAACAGGAATAGTGCCTGAAATAATGATACCCCTAGTTATGAATGAAAAAGAGCTTGTTATCATTAAAGAATTAATTAGTAATGTAGCACAGCAATTTAATAATCCAAAGTATTCAATAGGGACAATGATAGAGTTACCCAAAGCAGCTCTAATTGCAGATAAAATTGCTCAACATGCTCAATTTTTTAGTTTTGGAACAAACGATCTTACTCAAACTACTTTAGGAGTATCTAGAGATGATTCTGCAAGCTTTATTGAAATATATAAGGATTTAGAAATAATAAAACAAGACCCTTTTGAAACCTTAGATATTGAAGGAGTAGGTAAATTAATATCAATTGCTGTAGATTTGGGTAGGAAATCTTCTCCGAATATTAAAATCGGTATATGCGGAGAACATGGTGGGAACTTTGATTCCATACAATTCTTTGCAAAACTGAATCTAAATTATATTTCTTGTTCTCCATATAGAATTCCAACAGCAAGGTTAATAGCTGCACAAGCTGCTATTATGAACAGAGTGTAGAATAATAGATGGCTATGAGTTTATCCATACCTACTAATTAAGAGACTTTTTTGTGCGTATTTCTACCAGAGACGAAAGTTCCTTTTTCTTTCAATACCATGATATGTTAAAATACAATTACATTTTATAGATGACACTGTAATTATAAAAAATCACATAACTATTTTTTTAATCCTCATTCTATTATCATTGCTTTAATTGTAATACAAACAAAATTTACTTTTTAATCTAAATATTTCCTAAAACCATTCACTGTAGTAACGTTGACACATGTTATCATTCAAGGTAAATAAAAATGCTCATGTTTGTTGCCGATAAAATCATACCACCATATATTCCAGCAGTAGGAACAGGAAGAGGATATAGTACAGATGGCATTGCAATCCCTAGAAATTCAAAAGAAATTTTAAGAAGTAAAATTACTCCAGGCACAAAACCTTTAGTAATATTTATTGGGGGAGCATTAGATGATACAACAAGACTTGTATTACACTTATATGCCAAATATTACACACAGAACCATAATCACCAAGATATAGCATATGCAACTTGGGGATCATCAGCAATAATCCCAATAATAAAAGCCTGGTACGAAGCACAGCAAAAAATTTGCCTTGTGGGACATAGTTGGGGAGGAGACACTGGATACAAAGTCATAAAAACACTTAAAACAAATACCATAGATTTATTATGTACAATTGACCCAGTATCACGTGTAGGAATTGGTGGCAAATTACCTAAACCCCACAATTTAAAAAAATGGTACAACGTTGCAATAGATTATAAAAAAGTTAAATCTTCTATTAATAATATAATTGCACAATTAGGAGGCCCGTGGTCTGATTGCATACATGCAGATAAAAACTTCATAATAGACACAGTAGAAATCGATGGACACCTAATTTCAGCAGATCATGCAATGGCAGAAGTGTTATTCTACATATACTTTAATGAATTTGTAAAAAATTTTGCTATGTAACAAACAATATAGGAACAACTAAACAAACTACATAAAAATATAGATAAACTTATATAGCTTCAAGAATTATAAAAGTAACTAAATTTATTTATAATTTATAACTAATTTTCGTATACATACATGATTTACTACACACAAAATGTTTTCGATGAGATTCCGAGATTAAAATTGATATTGAAAGAAAATACTATATAAGATACTTTACTTTAAAAAGCTTTATTGTTATCTATAGTCTAAATACAGCAATAATAGAATCAATGCATTTTCTTAAGGATTTAACATCAGGATTTTCTTTACTATCTATAGTTTTACTACCATTTACATCTGCTTTTTTAATATTAATATTAAAGAAAACTAAATATGCACAAGAAGTTATAAGTATATTTTCCTCATGTACCTTATTCTACTCAGTATTTGAAACATATAAACTGCAGCTCATGAATAATAATTCAGAGTTATGTATAAAATTATATGAATTCATTGATCCTCAGATACAAATTGCATTAAAAACTGAAACATTAAGCATAATATTTGGCTTGTTAGCTTCATTTTTATGGGTAATCACTACCATCTATAGTATCAGTTACATGAAAAAAAATGATACAAACAACAGCAAACAACCCATATTTTATGCATGTTTTGCAATGAGCATTGGATGTACAATGGGTATAGCATTTTCAGCAAATCTACTCACACTATTTATATTTTATGAATTATTGACCATAAGTACATACCCACTCATTACATACCATATCAACACTCAGTCACAAATTTCTGGCAGATACTATATAGGAATATTATTAGGAACTTCAATGCTGTTATTTTTACCAGCAATTTTAATAATATATAATGTAAGTGGCACACTAGATTTTACCACAAATGGTATATTACCAACAAATATCTCCAGCAGTTTACTCATGGGGTTATTACTACTATTAATTTATGGAATTGGAAAAGCCGCATTAATGCCTACACATTTATGGTTACCACAAGCCATGGTAGCCCCTACTCCAGTTAGCGCATTATTACATGCTGTAGCAGTCGTAAAATCCGGAGTATTTACCATAATCAAAATCCTATTATACATTATAGGATTAGAAAAGTTAAACACACTTGTCCAAGAACACAATAATATAATTATGTATATTTCAGGAATCACAATTATATTAGCATCCTTAACAGCAATTAAACAAACTAACCTAAAAAAGTTACTTGCATATTCAACAATATCACAACTCTCATACATAGTAATGGCAGCATCATTATATACAGAGTATGCAATTAAGGTCTCTATATTCCAAATGATATCGCATGCTTTTGCAAAAATCACATTATTTTTTGCTGCAGGAGCAATATACACAAAAACAGGGAAAAAATACTTATATGAACTTCATGGAATAGGTATATCAATGCCTATTACTATGGTTGCATTTTCTATTGGAGCCATTGCAATGATAGGTATACCTCCTGCTCCTACATTTTGGGGAAAGTTCTTTATTCTCTCAGAAGCATTAAGTCAGAATAATATCACAGTAGCATTAGTATTAGTATCAAGCACTGTATTAAATACAATATATTTTCTCCCTATTATATATAATGCATTTTCTACATCTTATAATTTTAAGTATGCAGAAGCCCCAGTACCAATGCTTATATCTATAGTTACAACCGCAGTATGCACACTATTACTATTCTTTTTCCCGGATATGATTTTTGATATTTTTTAAATAAAAGTCATATACATGTAATTTCACGTCACTACACAGCTAGAGTTATTATTTATATTATAAAGCTATCACTTAATTTAAGTTAACTATAAAACTTAATAAAATTTTAATATGATATAGCATAGTAATTAAAGTACTGCACATTAAGCATATGCCGCTTATAGATTAAGATTATCATCTATATTAATAAAGAAATAATGTTATTTATTGACTACAGTTAATGATTATATTACTCTAAAAGTGTACAGTATATTTCTTATAATCTAGGAATGCAATAGCCATGGACGGATTCCACTTAAACAAGATATTTACAGCCATTTTATTTGCATCATTTATAGTACTGTTTATTAGCAATGTGGTAAATTTATTATACGATCCCGATCCACATGCTGAACAGACAAAAGGTTATAAAATAAATATAGAAGAACATATTCCAACAGAAGTCAATAATACTGAAGAACAAATCGACATTGAATCTCTAATAGCACAAGCTAATATTGCAAAAGGCAAAGATCTCACAAAAAAGTGCATATCTTGTCATACTTTTGAAAAAGGAGGAGCAAATAGAGTAGGACCAAATTTATGGCACATTGTAGGCAACAAAAAAGCACATCTAGGGGACAGCTTCAATTACTCGAAAGCAATGCTAAGCAAGGGCGGCACATGGGAATATCAAGATCTATTTCAGTTTTTAACAAAACCTCAAGCTTATATTAAAGGTACACGCATGGCATTTGCTGGTATTTCAAAGCCCCAAGACGTAGCAGACTTAATTGCATACTTGAAATCTTTGGAATAACTTCAGGTAAAATATGTCTGACCATTACAAGTTAGTATTATCTAATCCACAAGGTTTACACATTACTTATAGGCAATTGCTAGGAAATAAAGCATCCATTATATTTTTCGGTGGATTTAATTCCAATATGCAAGGTACTAAAGCAACTGCTTTATACGACTACTGCAAATCACATAACTTAGGGTTAATTTTATTTGATTACTTAGGGCATGGACAATCAGATGGTCAATTTACTGACTACAACATTAGTGATTGGTACAAAAACTGCATAGAGATCATAACACAATTAACTCCTACTAATAGACCCAAAATTATCATAGGGTCCAGTATGGGAGCATGGCTTATGTTATTAGTAGCAATATCTCATCAAGACAAAGTATCTCACTTAATCAGTCTAGCTGGTGCCCCCGACTTTACTGAATCTTTAATTTTTCAAAAATTAAATACACAACAAAAAGATGAACTATATAAATATGGACAAATCACTCTATCTCAAAACAGCAATAACATGTATTCTTATGTAATAACTCGTAACTTAATAGAAGATGGACGTAAGCACTTATTATTAAATCAAGAATCTATCAACATTACTTGCCCTATCACCCTTATTCATGGAATGAATGATGACACAGTTCCATATCAAACTTCCATAACTGTAGCAGAGAAAATAAAATCAGATAATGTCAACTTACACTTAATAAAGTCAGCTAACCATAACTTATCAGATGATACTTCATTAAATATTATATTTAAGTACATTAAAGAAGCAGTAGAGCAGAGTATACAGGTAAAATAGGAAAATGAAAGCATTAACTATATGCTGTATTCTCAATAAGTACATATTAAATAATCATTTTATTAATACATAACTAACAGATAACACTCACCTCTTTACTAACTTATAAGAATACATACTAATTCAATACATAAGAATTCTCATTATCAATAGTTAAACGTTAGAAACACGTTCACATAAAAATAACTGGAATAAGATCTTACCTCTTTATAAAAGTTTTATAGGCAAATTTGTTCAAAATCATTATCTTTCTTTTCATAAAAATTTTTAAAATACCTTCACAGTATTTAACTTACTATATTAAGTAAATTCCTATAAGTCTTTCATATAAAACTTCCCATAAAAAGTACAGTCATAGTTATCTCTACATACAAAAACATAAGAAACTAAATAATATGTTTCAACTTTTTGATATTAATTTCTAATATACTTACCATTATAGAATAAGAGAAAGTACTACATACCTCTACACAAGACTTAAATAAAACAAAGAAAAAAGAATGGAGTGGGCGATAACAGACTCGAACTGCTGACCCTCTCGGTGTAAACGAGACGCTCTACCAACTGAGCTAACCGCCCTTATTATTTAGTTATAAACCATAAATGAATTTACTGCAATTAAAGAATTACAAATCTAAATACTTTTCAACAAAATTCTCAATACCAGCTTGATTACATGCTGCTATTACAGTATTAACCATTAAAAATGCTATGGTCATAGGTCCTACACCACCAGGAACCGGAGTAATAGCTGAAGCTATATTTCTAGCTTCAGAAAAATCAACATCTCCTACAAACTTTTTAACTCCACCTTCCTCTATAGCATTAATACCAACATCTATAACAATTGCTCCAGGTTTAATCCAAGAAGACTTAACAAAATGAGGTATACCAACAGCAGCTACCAAAACATCAGCTTTAGAACAATAATCAGGTAAGTTACGAGTAGCTGAGTGAACTGTTGTAACAGTACAATTTTCCCCCAACAATAAACAAGCCATAGGTTTACCTACTATATTTGACCTTCCTATAACTACAGCATCACTTCCAGATAAATTACGAGTTACAGTTTTAATCAAATAAAGACATCCTCTAGGAGTACAAGGTATTAGACAATCTTTCTTTTGTCCAGTAAACAACCTTCCAACATTTTCATTATGGAATCCATCAACATCCTTCCTTGGATCAATAGTATTAATTATTAAATTCTTATCAATATGCTTTGGTACAGGAAGCTGCACTAAAATTCCATGAACACTATCATCATTATTTAACCTACGTATTGTATCAATTAAACTGCTTTCTGATGTTGTGCTTGGCAATAACATAGTTTCAGATCTTAGTCCCAACATCTCTGCTTTACGCTGTTTATTGCGCACATACAAATGACTTGCAGGATCATCACCAACAAGTATAACTATCAAACATGGTGTTACATTATGCTGTACTTTTAAATCATTAATACATACAGCAAGTGTACTAGTAATATCCTCAGCGATGACTTTTCCATTTATAATATTCTCTTCCATTAGAGTCCAAAAATTGTGATTATCATTTACAGACTAGTACATTTCACATAAAACTTCAACAAACACTAATAACTAATACCAACTGCAACAATAATTTATATAACTTTTCAAACTATTTTCTTCATATCCATTTTCAACTTAATGCAGTTTTACTCTCATAAATGCCATTTTACATTTACTATCATTTACTTATTATCATACAAAATGTTCCTGATTTACTACATACAGACACAATAATAATTTACATAACTTTTCAAACTATTTTTGTCATATCCATTTTCAACTTAATGCAGTTTTACTCTCATAAATGCCATTTTACATTTACTATCATTCACCTCTTATCATACAAAATGTTCCTGATTTACACACAAATATCAATCAAGTTCAAAATTTCAGAAATCATGTTTTCCTTTATCTAAAAAAACACTACAAACAGAACAAATAATTAGGATTTAGTAAATAACATTTTTTATTTTATCATCTACTTAATAAAATAAATAATAACGTTAGGTTATAAATTTATGATGAGTTACAATCATCTGATACAATTATCAATAAATTGTTTTAGAGATACCCTACGTTGCGTTTTCAATTTTTCTGAAGTAAAAATACATTTAATCTGATAAACACTTTGTTCAATATCATGGTTAACAATAACATAGTCATAACGATAACAATGACTAATTTCAAAAGCAGCTTCTCCTAATCTTTTATTTATTACATCGCTTTCTCCACTACGATTATATAGTCGCCTTTGCAACTCTTCCATAGATGGAGGTAATATGAATATACTCACCACATGTTCTCGCATAATATCAATTAATTTAAACGCCCCTTGCCAATCAATACTAAACAATACACTAACACCATTAGCAATATTATCGGTAACAAACTTACGGGGTATACCATAGTAATTCCCAAAAACTTTTGCATACTCTAGCATCTGATTTGTATTACACAAATTGATAAACTCAGGTTCAGTTACAAAAAAATAATCTTTACCATTGATTTCACCATCTCTAGGTTCACGAGTAGTAACAGAAATTGACCTAACAAGATCATTTTGTAATTCATTAATTAACAAATGAGATATTGTAGTTTTACCACCTCCAGAAGGAGATGATATAACTAACATTATTCCCCTACTTTTTAAACTATCATTCACCTTACATTTCCTAAAAAAAATAATAATTATAATATTGTATATAACTCAACTTAATAAAACTCCATTATATAAATATTAAACAATGTCACTTTCCACACTTATGTAGCAATAATTTTATAAAATAAAATCATTTGTAAGACTTCAGCAATTATATAAAACCTATAGCAAATTTTTCAATACAATAAAAAAACATATTACTGATAAGCACTATAATAGTACACAAAAACACAATATATATTTGATATATAATAAACTCTTCTTACCAATTAATATTCCTTACAAACAAAAAACTATACTAAAATATAAAAATACCAATAACTTATATTATACAATACATCCCATGACTCACTTCTATCATATAGATTGCCTAATGCTGTAATTTATGGTACGTTAAATGATCATGTAATGACTATATACTTATGAGTAAGTTCATCCGTTACACAAGATCGGTTTTACCATATACAGTATTCTTATTCTTTGTTCTTTTAGTATGCAGTTTATACATGATATTCATTTCATCTCCTGCAGATTATATGCAAGGAGAACTTGTTCGTATTATGTATCTACACGTACCAGCAGCATGGATTTCACTTGGCTCATATACACTAATGGCAGTTTTTAGCTTTATAGCACTAATATGGCGAAATATGATTTCAGCAATTATATCACATGCTATTGCTCCACTTGGGCTAACGTTTACATCTATATGTTTAATTACTGGTAGCATATGGGGTAAATGTACTTGGGGAACATGGTGGGTATGGGATGCACGTCTAACATCAATGTTAGTATTGCTTTTTCTTTATTTAGGATATATATCCTTATGGAACTTCTTTGATAATGAAGCCAGATCTATGAAAGCTGCTTCAATATTTGCTATATTCAGTGCAATCAACATTCCAGTAATCAAATTTTCTGTAAATATATGGACAACATTACATCAGCCTGCAAGTATACTACGTACAAATGGAACTACCATTGATATATCAATGCTAATACCTCTTTTTACAATGTTTACTACACTTGGAGTGCTATTCTGTATATTGTTAATACTTAGATCACACACACTAATCAACCTACGTAGAATCAATTCTAAACTTATCTTGTTAAATAATATTTTCTGAGGAAAACGTTGATAGGTAGTCTTACAGGTATTATAGAAGAAATATACAATAACTACATCATATTAAACGTAGGAAACGTTGGATATATAATTTACGTTTCACATAAAGTATTACAAAGTTGCAAAACTGGAAATAACATTAAACTTTACATAGAAACCTATGTAAACAGAGATAATCTAACTCAGTTGTATGGATTCTTAGATAAACAAGAACAAGATTACATGAGAATGCTAGTTACAATAAATGGTATTAACCATAAAACAGCTATCTCAATATTAAGTAAACTATCACCAGAACAAATCTTTTCTGCAGTAGTAAGTAACAACAAAAACGCATTTAGGGGAAATGGTATAGGAGAAAAACTTGCAGGACGTATTACAACTGAACTTCAATATAAGATTAGTAAAATGCCAATAGAAGAAACCCTCATAATAAAAGAAGATGATTCGTTAGCTGCTCTTATAAGTTTAGGGTATGACAAACTAAAAGCTTTCAATGCAATACAAGAAATAAAAGCCAATTTTCCTGATGACAGCATACAAGAAATTATACGAAAAGCATTGCAAAAACTTTCTCAATAGACATAAATCACAAAAAATAAACGATATAAAAATTCCTATACATATAAATATAGCTGGGATTTTTTTTTATAATCATCTCAGATTACAAAAACGCTAGAAACATCAAAAAAACACTTTACTATAACATAAATCAATTATTACCTGACTTGATTACTATAGCTATTATAGAGTTAAATACAGTAAGCAATACACCATTCTAATTTCTATCCATTAGTTTAAAGATATATCCATAATAGTATTTTTCCATATTCAATAATAAAAGTAGCAAATATCGTTTAATATCACTTCAATGTCTTACTTTCAAGTGGAATAATCATCATATTAAACCCAGAAATTTTTGATGCTTTAGCTGTATACAAAAAGTATAAAGATATCATAATTATTTAGAAAAATTACATTTCTTAATATATAAATGTATTAAACACTCATGCATTATGCATATGCTGATACTGATTTCCTATGTCTTTACAGCATGAAAAACATAATAGTTATTACTCTTTTAATTATAAAGTACAAATTTATCTATAATAGAGTATTATACTCTTACACTTTAAGAGAAAAAGTCATATAGAAAAATAATAAAGAGCACTTTATGAAAAATATATTGCAAAGTACCGAATGTTTAGAAGACCAACAAAATGTCTCAATGAGACCTAACCTATTAGATGATTTCATAGGACAAAGCAGTGTAGTTAATAATCTTAAAATTTTCATAAATGCAGCTTATACACGCAAAGAACCAATGGATCATGTATTATTATATGGACCACCAGGACTAGGAAAAACAACACTAGCACACATAATAGCTAAAGAATTAAAAGTAAATTTTCGATCAACAGCTGGACCATTACTAAGTAAAGCAGGAGATTTAGCTGCAATACTTACTAATCTTCAGGCAAAAGACATATTATTTATAGATGAAATACATCGCTTAAATCGCAATATAGAAGAAATATTATATTCCGCAATGGAAGATTTTTGTCTAGACATAATAGTAGGAGAAGGATGTGGAGCACGCACATTAAGAGTAGATTTACCGCCATTTACATTAGTTGGAGCGACAACACGAATTGGGTTATTATCAAATCCATTACGTGATCGCTTTGGCATTCCAATACATCTAGAATTCTACTCAACTGAAGAACTTACAAAAGTAATACAACGTGCTGCAAAAGTTATTAAGACAAATATTTCTAATAGTGGAGCACAAGAAATTTCTTTAAGATCTCGTGGTACACCTAGAATTGCGCTCAGATTATTACGCAGAATACGAGACTTTATGGAAGTAACAGAACATAACAAAATCATCACAGATACATTTGCTGATAAAGCACTACTACGTTTAGGTATTGATAAACTAGGATTAGATAGACAGGATATTCAATATCTCAAATTCATATACGACTCTAACAACCCAACTGGCATAGATACTATATCTTCCGGATTATCAGAAGATACAGGTAATATAGAAGAAACTATAGAACCATATCTGATAAAAATAAATTTCATACAACGTACACCACGTGGTAGAGTAATTACAGAAAAAGCAATCTCTCATCTTAGAGAACAAGAATATATTTAAGAACAAACTAATTAAACATTACTTTTATAAACCTTTTTTAAGTGTAAAAAAACTAAATATTTATTAGTATACAACCTTACTTTTTACTATTAAAACCATAAAATAAGCTAAACATATATTCACACAAATCTACCATTTTTTCCTATTTTATAAATAAAAAACACTTAGAATCACAATTTTACTTCCTATTGTTAAACAGTACAATAATCATGCACTAATGAATTCAGATTTATTATTTTTATCTTTCCTTAAAAGAATATATATCACAATGCAAATTGTAGAACAAATTATTGGAAATAGTATCACTGGAATCAGAGTACCATCATAAAAACATCCTAAAATATAAATACCAAGTGCACCAAAAATTGTTTGCAAAAACAGAATAAAAGCAGAACCTATACCTGGCTCCCTAATTTCAGAAAACGCAGCAGTCATATTATTTCCAAGAATAAAAGCAATACCCATACCAGATGGAAGCCACATAATTTCTGCCAATAAAGGAGTAATTTCAACTATTTGATAGAGTATTAGGACACTTACATCTGATAAAGTAGTTAAAATTAATCCTAAAAGTAACATATTATTTATTCCAAATCTCTCAACAAATCTTTGATTTAGCATTGCACCAACAATATATGCAGCTACATTAATAGCCACAAAATAGCCATAATAACCAACAGGTACACCCATATCTTTTACAAAAATAAATGGTAAATTAGCTATACATGACCAAATCCACATAATAGTAAAACTTTGAATTAAAGCAAAACCACAAAATCGAATATTTAAAACAAGCTCTTTATACTTCCGCATAATTGACAAGCAAGAGATATTACTATTAATTTTCTCAAGAACAATAGTCTCTTTCAAAAACACAAATAGACATATTAGAACTATTATTGCCATTATTGATATTGCTATAAACAGCATATTCCAATGATAACCATGTGCTATAATGGCACTACCTAAAATCGGTCCCAATACTGGAGAAAATGCTACTGCCATATTTACTATAGAAATATTTTTAGCACAGTCACTTCCAGAGTACATATCTTTGATAATAGCATAGCCAACAACTCCAGCTACACCTGCACCAAATCCCTGAATAAAACGCATAATAATTAACACAGTAATATTGCTAGCAAAACAACATGCTACACTTGCTAATGTAAATATTCCCACACCTAACAACATAATAGGTCTACGTCCATAATAATCAGACAGTGGACCATATAATAACCCTGAAATAGATATTCCAGCTAAATTCAAGCTAATTGTTAGCTGTGCGATAGCATAATCTACAGAAAAAAAATCACTAATTTTCGGTAGTCCAGGTAAATATATATCTGAAGATATATCAGATAAAACAATAACGGCAATAATAAGAATTAAAATATTTCTTTTTAAAATTTTCATACACTAAAATGGAATCCTTAATTAATAAACACATTGCTAATATAACATCTCATATAAAATTATCGTAGATAATTAAATAGAACTAAATCTTTAAAACCAACATTTGAAAATATATTTTACCTCTAACTATGATTTATGAAAAAATACCTGAGTTTATAAAATATATAAAACCTGATCAGTAAAAAATACTAATCATATATATTCTATAAATTAATATACAGGCCTATAAACTAAAAATCTCAAGTACTTGAAAACTATAAAGTATTAAACCTTAACAGACGTTTACATAATAACTAAGAATTTACTGATACTAATCCAAAAAAACTCATTCAGGCTTTAAAATAGCCATCAGTTCCCTCCACTCTCTTTTTCCAATATTAGTATCTTCTTGAACTACTTTTTCTCCAACAATTAACTTCTTTACAACATCTAATGCACTTCTTGAAAAGTTTTGCGATTTTAAACAATACTCAACAAAAGCTGCATAAGTTAATGGAACCCATTTTTTTACAATATCCAACATAGTTTCTGCATATACTCTAATTTCATATTGAGCATTCATCTCAGACCTTAATTTCAAGAAGTGTAATAAATTATGTAAATCTATTTTCCAATACCATTCAGTATAATAATTCAAAGTAAGGTTAACACGTGCTATCTCTCTAGAAACACCTTTCTCCAAAAATTTATTATAAGTTTCATATACCATATCAGAATCACGTGTTAAAAGATCAGCAACATACTTTGCATCCTCATCAGATAAATTATTCCCCCTACCCTGAGCATTATCTTCAGACTGCATTGCCACTTGACTATGCTCCGGAATATAGAATTCATGATCTAACACAGAATACCTTGCAGAATATTCATTTACATTTGCAGTACGATGACGTACCCACTGCCTTGCAACAAATATAGGTAACTTAATATGAAACTTAATTTCACACATCTCAAATGGAGTAGTATGTGAATGTCGCATCAAATAATTAATCAATGCAGCATCTTGACTGACACTCTTAGTACCCCTGCCATAAGATATCCTAGCAGCCTGCACTATAGATTCATCAGATCCCATATAATCAATCAACCTAACAAATCCTTTGTCTAAAACTTTATATTCCTTATAAAGGATTTCTTCCAACTCAGGGACAACTATACGTTTTGTAACTGCTGATTCCATAATTCCCTACATTTTAATTACTCATACTCAATACTAGCAATTGTCTACATTAGATCAAGCTTTTAAAATTCTCATTAACTATTCACATGGGAAAAAAGCATACTACAAAATTTCAAACTATTTCACACTATAGATTAACTCAAAATCTCTTGAATAACAGCAAAAATTATTTCAATCTCAATAAAATTCCTCTCAACTGTACTGTAAATCCTAAAAACATTTCCATTAATACAGTGAATTGATGGACTCATAATGTAGAATCAAATATACTTTTACACTTTCCCTTCTCACAATACATGTCAAAAATACAATTGTGCAAACCACATATACCAATAACTTTATTTCACTATGAATTGATTAACCATTGAAATATAACTTTAACGGCATTTATCTTCTTACCATCATTTGTTTTATATGTGCAATTGCTTTTGCCGGATTTAACCCTTTAGGACAAGTTTTAGTACAGTTCATAATAGTATGACAACGATACAATTTAAATGCATCATCAAGTACATCTAACCTACTATCTGATGCTTCATCCCTACTATCAATAAGCCATCTATAAGCTTGCAATAAAGCTGCTGGCCCTAAATATTTATCTGAATTCCACCAATAACTAGGACAACTAGTACTACAACATGCACACAATATACAGTCATATATTCCATCTAACTTGCTTCTATCTTCTATTGTTTGTAACCTTTCTTTATTATGATTAGGTTCTTCAGCTTGTATCCACGGAGTAACTGATTCATATTGTTTATAAAAATTACTTAAATCAGGTACTAAATCTTTTATCACATGCATATGTGGTAAAGGATAAATATTTACATCTGATTTAATATCTGATATTGCTTTTGTACAAGCTAAAGTGTTAGTACCATCAATGTTCATCGCACATGAACCACATATACCTTCTCTACATGATCTTCTGAATGTTAATGTAGAATCAACTTCATTTTTGATCTTTATTAAAGCATCAAGCACCATTTGTCCACATTCATCAAGATCTATAAAGAATGTATCAATCCTTGGATTTTCATCATCATCTGGAGACCATCTATATATTTTAAAACATTTTACATTTTTTGCCCCTTTACGAGCATGATGAACCTTACCGTTCTTATTAACTTTAGAATTCTTAGGTAAAAAAAATTGAACCATAGTCAAACCTTTTAAATAACCACCATATAACTATATAGATAGTATTAATATACTCTTTTTTGTGGAGGAAAATACTGAACATCATCTGTTAAAGTTGCTTTAGCAACATCTTTATACTTTATATGTACAGAACAATCTGTAGAATTATACCATGCTAAGCTATGTTTCATCCAATTCTCATCATCACGATCAGGGAAATCTTCACGTGCATGAGCCCCTCTACTTTCTTGACGATTTGCAGCACATTCCATTGTTACGACTGCTTGCGGCATCATATTAGTTAACTCTAATGCTTCAACCAAATCACTATTCCATATCATACTTCTATCTTTAACCGCAATTTCAGACAGAGACTCAGCAACACTTCTTATCTTTTGCTTGCCTTCTTCAAGCACTTCTTCTGTACGGAAAACAGCTGCATGATTTTGCATTACATTTTGCATGTTACTACGTATTTCTGATACACGTAAACTTCCTTTTGAAAACCTTAACGCATCAAACCTATCAATTATCCACTCTTCTGATGACTTCTGCACTGGAGCATGTAACATTCCGGGTTTGATTAACTCTTTTGCTCTAATTGCTGCAGCTCTTCCAAAAACTACTAAATCAAGCAATGAATTAGACCCTAAACGGTTAGCACCATGTACAGATACACACGCTGCTTCTCCTATAGCAAAAAGCCCAGGTATTATCTGCTCTGTATTATTGCTTAAAGTTACAACTTCACCATGATAATTTGTAGGGATACCCCCCATATTGTAATGAACAGTTGGTAAAACTGGTATTGGCTCCTTTATAACATCTACTCCAGCAAAAGTACGTGCAGTCTCACGAATACCTGGCAATCTTTCACTGATAACTTTTGCACCTAAATGAGATATAGACAAATATACATGATCTTTTTTTGGACCAACACCACGACCTTCTCTAATCTCTAAAGTCATTGCTCTACTAACAACATCACGAGATGCCAAATCTTTAGCTTTTGGAGCATAGCGCTCCATAAATCTTTCTCCCTCAGAATTAATTAAATATCCACCTTCCCCTCTGCAACCTTCTGTTATCAAACATCCAGCACCATATATTCCAGTCGGGTGAAATTGTACAAATTCCATATCTTCCAGCGGCAAATTAATACGGGATACCATACCTCCCCCATCACCAGTACAAGTGTGTGCACTAGTAGCAGAAAAATATATCCTTCCATAACCACCTGTAGCAAGAACAACAATATGAGCACGAAATCTATGTAACGTACCATCACACAAAGACCATGCTAATACACCCTTACACTGGCCTTCTTCATCCATTATTAAATCAATAGCAAAATACTCTACAAAAAACTTAGCATTATACTTTAAAGATTGCTGATACAATGTGTGAAGTATTGCATGACCTGTTTTATCAGATGCAGCACACGTACGTACTGCTGGCTTACCTTTACCAAACTCTGTAGTCATACCACCAAAAGGACGCTGATATATTTTACCATCACTAGTACGAGAAAAAGGAACTCCATAACGTTCAAGCTCAATTACAGCTTCTGCCGCATTTTTACACATATATTCAATAGCATCTTGGTCTCCAAGCCAATCTGAACCTTTGACCGTATCAAACATATGCCATCTCCAGTCATCTTCAGAAACATTACCTAACGCAGCACTAATACCACCTTGAGCTGCTACTGTATGACTTCGTGTAGGAAAAACTTTAGATATACATGCAACTGATAAACCAACATTAGTCATACCAAAAGTTGCTCTTAAACCTGCTCCTCCAGCTCCTACTATTACAACATCATATTCATGATTTATAATATCATATGCAGAACCAGACATTACAATAAATAATACTTAAATAATAAATATAATTAGGCTACCACAATAACACAATGAGTCAATATAATTCCTATGTTAAATAACTTCACAATATAACTTGCAATCTTATTAAAAAACTAATTACAGACAGTATTAACATTTGTTAGTAAAAAATGACTAAAATCTTTACAAAATCTAGAAAATTAATAATTGTAAATTGCTAGTCGCACTGTACCTATTGCCACTACACCTAACAATTATGGACAGATAACATTCTCCAAAAAACATCATCTATGAAGCTAAAAATGTCTTAATAAGTAGTTCCTTCATCGTATAAAAATTCTTATACATATTTTACAGACATCTATAGATTTCACTCCAGTTTACAATACTATTACTTTTAGACCTTATATTTCATATATAAAATAAAGCTAATACTATCCAGCAATAATAATCCAACTTTTATCTTGCAAAAGCATTCTTACACCTAAGATTAAAATATATCTACCCTCAGGTAAAGCAATAGAGTATATTTCTTTCACTTCTATGCTTCCTTTTTTACAAACATTTTGAAAATATATCTATAAATTAACTACATATAAACTTTGTAAAAACAATTCCTACCATTTTAACAAAAACAACTCCTACAAATTTATAGCACAGAAAACTAATGAAAAAATATACTTTTTTTCATACTACTCATTCTAAATGCATCCACTAGATTACAATACCAATAGCACATATACACCACTAAAAACAAACTTTATAAGTCTAAGCATAGTAAATTAAAATATAATTTCTACAAACCATAACAGCCTTATTCATCAGAAGGTTTTAGAATATCACCCCCCAACAGAAGTCATCTTTACTAATTAAATATCCTCTGAAAAACTATCATTTGATAACTGCAATTTTGCTAATTTCGCATACAAACCATTTGGCTTCTGCATTAATGACTTATGAGTACCTATATCATCAATACATCCATTATTAAAAACAATTATCTTATCTGCCTTAAGAATAGTTGACAACCTATGGGCTATAACAAGTATTGTTCTATTATTCCTTAAATTATCTAAAGCATCATGTATGAGTTGTTCATTTTTCGAATCCAAAGATGATGTTGCTTCATCTAATACAAGGACACCTGAATCCTTTAAAACAGCTCTTGCTATAGCAATTCTTTGTTTTTGTCCTTCAGATAAACACAACCCCCTTTCTCCAACTAAAGAATCAAATTTATCTGGTAAACTTTCTACAAAATCAAGAATACAAGCTATTTTTGCTGCATTTCTTACATCTTCGTATTCAGCATTAGTTACCCCATAAGTTATATTATCCCATATTGTTCCGGAAAACATTATATGACTTTGAGGAATAATGCTAAATAGAGAACGTAAATTCATTAAGGATAATTTCTTTATATCCATACCATCAATAGTAATATTACCTATATTCACATCATAAAAACGTAACAATATATTCACTATTGTACTCTTACCACTACCAGATGGTCCAACCAAAGCAACAACTTGACCTTTCTCAATAGTAAATGATACATTTTTTAATGCAGGATTATCAGGTTTACTAGGGTAATAAAAAGTGACATTGTTTATTGAAATTTTATCTTGTACTTCCTGAATTTTATATGGATCTTTTACTTCAATAATATCTGTCTGCATCAACAACATTTTAGAAATATCTTCTGAAATTTTCACAGCTTTCTGTATATCATTAAAATTATCTCCCATATTATTCATTGAACTAGCAGCTATTATTGCATAAAATATAAAAGAAAAAAGAGAACCAACAGTCATATTACCATTCAATACTTCTCTTATTCCAAAAGATAGGACAAATCCTATAGAAAGCATTGTAAGCGTTATAACTAATGTAACTAGTAATGCACGTAAAACAATATATCTATTTGTCATACTTAGTGTATTAGCAAGCAAATTTGAAAACTTTTGCTTTGTTATATCTTCTCTCGAAAAAGATTGGATAACATATATTCCACGACATGTTTCCTCAACAAAAGAAGTTACATTATCCAGATTTACGCGTACCTTACGTAATAATACCTTCACTTTTTTACCGAAGAAAGCTAAGATTATCAGAATAATAGGAGTAATTATCACAGTATACATAGTCAACTTAACATTGGTATGTACTAACATCACAACACTACCAAGCAAAGTTGTTGTATTCCTAAGTATTGTCGAC